>JAEWQH010000124.1 GCA_023399275.1 Bacillota bacterium | reverse complement strand
CGCAGCTGATCGAGGCCATCAAGGCCGTGTTCCGCTCCTGGGACAACCCCCGCGCCATCTACTACCGCCGCATGAACGACATCCCCGGCGACTGGGGTACGGCCGTCAACGTGCAGGCGATGGTGTTCGGCAACATGGGCGACACCTCCGGCACCGGCGTCGCTTTCACCCGCAATCCCTCCACCGGCGAAAAGAAGCTCTACGGCGAATACCTGATCAACGCCCAGGGCGAGGACGTCGTGGCCGGCGTCCGCACCCCGCAGGAGATTTCCACGCTGAAGCAGGTCATGCCGGAGGTGTACGATGAATTCGTCGCCGTCGCGAGCAAGCTGGAGAACCACTTCCGCGACATGCAGGACATGGAGTACACCATCGAGCGCGGCAAGCTCTACATGCTGCAGACGAGAAACGGCAAGCGCACCGCCGCGGCCGCGCTCAAGATTGCGGTAGACCTGGTGAGCGAGGGCATGCGCACCAAGGAAGAGGCCGTGATGATGGTCGAGCCGCGCCAACTGGACGCGCTGCTGCACCCGCAGTTTGACCCGAAGGCGCTCAAGGCCGCAAAGCCCATCGCCAAGGGTCTGCCCGCTTCTCCTGGCGCCGCCTGCGGACAGATTTACTTTACCGCCGACGAAGCCGTCACCGCCGCGAAAAGCGGCCAGAAGGTGCTGCTCGTCCGGCTGGAAACCTCGCCGGAGGACATCGAGGGCATGAACCACTCCCAGGGCATCCTGACCGGGCGCGGCGGCATGACCTCTCACGCGGCGGTCGTCGCCCGCGGCATGGGCACCTGCTGCGTAGCCGGCTGCTCCGAACTGCGCATTGATGGAGAAGACAAGGCGCTGGGCGTCGGCGAACTGTGCTTCAAGGAAGGCGACTTCCTGTCCATCGACGGCTCCACCGGCAACGTTTATGCGGGCTTGATCCCGACCGTTGAAGCCGACGTGTCCGGCGACTTCGCCACCCTCATGGGCTGGGCCGACGAAGTCCGCCGCCTTAAGGTTCGCACCAACGCCGACACGCCTCACGACGCGGCGGTCGCCATCAAATTCGGCGCGGAGGGCATCGGCCTGACCCGCACCGAGCACATGTTCTTCGCGGCGGACCGCATCGCCGCCGTGCGCGAGATGATCCTGGCCGACACCGAGGTCCAGCGCCGCGCCGCGCTGAATAAGCTCCTGCCCATGCAGAAGGGCGACTTCAAGGGCATTTACGAGGTCATGGGCGAGCGCCCGGTGACCATCCGCTACCTCGATCCGCCGCTGCACGAGTTCCTGCCCGCCAAGTCCATGAAGGATGAGATCGCTGCCATCGCCCGTGAGCTGGGCACCACGCCCGCCGCCGTGACCGCCAAGATCGACCAGCTGCATGAGATGAACCCGATGCTGGGCCACCGCGGCTGCCGCCTGGCCGTCACCTACCCCGAGATTGCCGAGATGCAGACCCGTGCCGTCATCGAGGCCGCCATCGAGGTTCGCGCCGAGAAGGGCTTTGACATCCATCCGGAGATCATGATCCCGCTGGTGGGCGACGTCAAGGAGCTGGCCTTCGTCCGCAAGATCGTCATGGAAACCGCCGAAAAGGTCATGGACGAGAAGAACGTCAAGATCGACTTCAAGGTCGGCACGATGATCGAAATCCCCCGCGCGGCCGTTACTGCCGACGAGATCGCGGGCGAGGCCGAGTTCTTCTCCTTCGGCACCAACGACCTGACCCAGATGACTTACGGCTTCTCCCGCGACGACGCTGGCAAGTTCCTGGAGGCCTACTACGCGAAGAAGATCTTCGAGTCCGATCCGTTCCAGCACCTGGATCAGCACGGCGTGGGCAAGCTGATCAAGCTGGCCGCTGAGCTGGGCCGCAAGACCCGCCCCGGCCTCAAGCTGGGCATTTGCGGCGAGCACGGCGGCGATCAGTCCTCCGTCATCTTCTGCCACAACGTGGGTCTCGACTACGTGAGCTGCTCCCCGTTCCGCGTGCCGATCGCCCGCCTCGCGGCGGCCCACGCGGCCATCATCGAAAAGCGCGCCAAGGCGTAATTCACCCCGGTACGGCGAAGCCCCCGGCCTTCCGGCCGGGGGCTTCGCATGCTCAATATTGAGAAGGATTTGAACGCGGAGGAAGGCGCCGACCTGATGGGTCATACCAGGTGAAAAAATTCATGATTTCAAAGAGGGAAGGATATTTGATGCGGAACAGTGAGCCAACGCGAGGCGGCCCTTCGGGATACGCCTTCGGCGTGAAATGCAGCGCTGCGTTGAGCGACAGGCGACACGGGGCGGGTGATTCAAATCTATTTGAATCACCCGGTCGCGAAGCGACTTGGTTTCCCCTGAGGGGAAACCAACCTTGCCCGCGCAATAAGACCCACCTCGACGAATCATTATTGCTTTGGTTTGGTATCAGCCAAAAAACACCGGTTTTCCGGTCTTTCCGGATTCGTAGATGGCCTCGAGGATCCGGGTGACCACCAGCGCCTGCTCGGGCTTGACCACGAGGGGCTTGGAATCGTCCTTCACATGGTCGATCCACATGCGGGCTTCCACATCCTCGGCCCGGCCGCCGATGTCGCCCTCAAAGAAGGCCACGCTGCCCGCGGTCAGCGCCGGCTCGGTCACGT
>JAEWQH010000118.1 GCA_023399275.1 Bacillota bacterium | reverse complement strand
GCCGCTCACGGCGGCAGACAAACAGCAGGCGATGGATATTTGGGAGTTTCGGTTTCACGACTCCCTTTCCTTTATCGACTGGTTTTTTCGCGAGCGCTTCTCGCCGGACACCTCATTTTGCGCGGAGGAAAACGGGCGCATCATCAGCATCGCCCACGGCTCGGCGATGCAGCTGCGCGTGCGCGGCATGTCGCTGCCGGCTATGATGATCTCCGGCGTTGCGACGCTGCCCGGCCACGAAGGCGCCGGGCTGATGAAGCGCGTGCTATTCGCGCTCTTTTCGGAGTGCCGGCGGCGCAATATCCCGCTGGCGTTTCATAAGCCCTCGCACTTCTCCATCTATCGCGCCATAGGCGAGTTCCCCTGTTACGATGCGCTGTTTCATACGCGAACGGCTTCCCCCGCTTCTCCGCCCGTCTGGGACGCGCTGCCGGACGTGAACGCGCTTCTGCGCGTCTACGAGCAAGCGAGCGCACGCTACAGCGGCTGCGTCATCCGCTCTGCGGCGGATATGGAGCGGCGCGTGCGGGATCTGACCTGCGATGGCGCGCGCTTTTTGCTGCATAGCACAGGCGGCCTTGCGGACGGGTATCTCTTCGCCTCCGAAGAGGATGACGGTTCGCTCTACTGCGAGGAGGCGCTCGCCGTCTCGCGATCGGCCTACGAAGCGCTTGTTTCGCGCCTTCCCGTGGGCAGCATCGTGAAACTCCCGCCGGACGCACCGCTTCCCGGCGTGCTCCGCCCATGGGGTGTGATGATCCCCATCGATGTCCCCTTCCTTCTGCGCGCGCTCTGCGGCGATGCTTCCGCTTTCCGCCTGGAAGTGCTGGACCCATTCCTGCCCTGGAACCAGGGTGTGTTCGACGGCAAGGGCAGCCGTGCGGACGGGCCCGCAACGGACGTGCTATCGGCCGGTCGGCTCATGCAGTTTCTCTGCGGATACCTGCCGTTTCAAGATGTACTGACGGAGCAGATCTGTTACTGTGCGGACGAATACTGATGCACACAGGCATCTTTTTCATCGCATTTTTCCGCGCGATGTGATAAAATCGATTCCATCGATCACTTCTAACAAGGAGCGTTTCCATGTATGATATCGTTTCTCTCGGCGAACTGCTCATCGACTTTACGGAGAGCGGCCTTTCCCCCGCAGGCATGCGCCTCTTCGAGCAAAACCCCGGCGGCGCGGTGACGAATCTGCTCTGCGCGGCCAGCCAGTGCGGCGCGAAGACGGGCTTTATCGGCAAGGTCGGCCGCGATATGCACGGCGCGTTTCTCAAGCAGGCGATGCTCGACGCGGGCGTGGATATGCACGCGCTTGTCGAGGCGGAGGATGTATTCACCACGCTGGCGTTCGTGGCGCTCAAACCCAGCGGCGAGCGGGAGTTTTCGTTTGCCCGCAAGCCCGGCGCGGATACGCAGTTGCGCCCGGATGAGCTGGAGCGCGACATGCTCCGCTCGACACGGGTGTTTCACACCGGTTCGCTTTCGCTCACGCAGGAACCCTGCCGCGCTGCGACCTATGAAGCCATCGACATCGCAAAAGCCGCAGGCGCGGTGATCTCCTACGACCCGAACTACCGCGCTACGCTTTGGGGCGGCGAGGCGGAAGCCGTCCGTTTCATGCGCTCGCTCATCGCCACCGCGGACATCATGAAGGTATCCGACGAGGAGCTTCCGCTGCTGACGGGCGAAACCGATCCCGAAAAGGCGGCGGATGTGCTGCTCGACCAGGGCGTCACCATCGTCGCCGTCACGCTCGGCTCAAACGGCGCTTACATCCGCGTCGGCAGCGAGAGCCGCTATGTCGCAGGCTTTCGCGCCAACGCCGTGGATACCACCGGCGCAGGCGACTCGTTTTTCGGCGGCTTTCTCTATCGCTTCCTCTCCTCGGATAAGGCGCTCCGGGCGGTCGGCGCCGACGACGCGGCGGACTACGCGCGCTTTGGCAATGCGACGGCCTCGCTTTGCGTCGAACGCCGCGGCGGGATCCCTTCCATGCCCAAGCTTGCCGAGGTGCTGGAGCGCCTCAATCAATAGCCGGCTATGTCAGTCAAGGCCATCTATGCATTGCGCCCCCTGCCTGCTTCCGCAACGCGAGGGCGTTATGTTATATGTATGAAAAACCGAAAACAAATCTTGTTGATTAATAACATTTGTGTTAAAATCCTGTTATATGGAGGGTTGCACAGATGATGAATGAACGCATTGCAAGGGTTCGGGACTATATTCAATCCCGCGGCGAAGTCAGCGTTTCGGAATTGCAGTCGCTTTACGAAGGCTATTCTTCCATGACCATTTGGCGCGATCTCAAGCAGCTGGAGGAGCAGGGCTACATCCGCCGCGTGCACGGCGGGGTGATCTCCATGCAGACCGCGGCGCTGCAGATCGAGGGCGTATACAGCAAGCGTGCGCGCGAGAATACGCGGCAGAAGATCGCCATCGCAAAAACCGCAGTGGAGCTGATCCGTTCCGGCCACGCCGTATATCTGGACGCGGGCAGCACGCTGATGGCCGTCGCTAACCACCTGGGCAACGACCGCTACACCATCATCACCAGCGGTGCGAACATCGCAATAGAGCTTTCCCAGCGGCATACGTGCGACGTTTTACTCACGGGCGGCCAGATCAGCGAAAACACGCTCTCCTGCTCCGGCGCGCAGGCCGAGGCATTCATCTCAAGCATCAATATCGACCTCGCGCTCATGTCCCCCTCCGGCTTTTCACTGCGCACCGGTTTTACCAGCGGCAGCCAGAGCGAGAGTCAACTCAAACGAACGGTCATCTCCAAGGCCGCAAAGGTCGCTATGCTGATGGATCACTCAAAGATCGGGCGTTCACTGCCGTTTACTTTTGCGAATGTATCCGACATCGATATGCTCGTTTGCGATGCGCCACTGCCGCAGGATGCGGCTTCCGCGCTCGGTGCGCAGGGCGTCGAAATCATCATAGCCGAAGGATAGGTCGCGTTTCTACCCGCAAGCAAGAAACCGCCGCGTCATCTGTACGCGGCGGTCTGTTTTTGCGCAATATCACTCAACGCAGGATACCTTCCTGCCGCACCAAATCGGCTACTGTTTCGCCGATGAAGCGCTGCCCCTCCTCGGTGAGATGCAAACCGTCCTCGCAGAGCATCTCTTTGACGAACCCGTGATGTTCAAGGCATCTTTCCCGCAGATTGATGAGCCGAATCGAAAACTCCCGCGCGACCTTCTCCACCAGCAGCGAGTACATTTCCTGATAGCGGTAGATCTGCTGCACGTCGCCAAGCCACCGCAGGATATGCTTGGGGTTTAGCTTGTCGCCAACGAGAAAGCGAAAGTACCGCTCCGCGTCGATCGGCGGCAGCGTCAGCAACACGGGGCGTATCCCCTGCTGCAGCAGGCGGCGCACCATGCCGCGCATCGACTCAAGATAGGCTTGCGGCGGCGTTGCGGGCAGATGTGTCGCATCCGGATGCTCAGAAACCGCAGCCCAGTCAAAGTTGCAGTCATTTCCGCCGAACTCGATGACCGCAGCATCGCACAGGATGCCATCCTGCACGTCCCTCTCCATCATCTCCAAGCCCTGCGGCGCAGTACAGCCAAACTTCGAATGGTTGACGATCTCTATGCCAAGCCGTCCGGCTGCGATGTCCACCGCAGTCGTCTTGCAGTAAGCGTGGCGCTTGCGCGCTTCGTTCCAGACGACGCCTTTGGCGAGGGAATCCCCCCATATGACGACTTTTTCCGCGATCAACTGCTCCATATCGTAGACCCTTTTCCGATTGATGGCTATATTGTAACAGACAAGTTTCAAATTACGTTCAAAAAAGTGTGACAAAACGGTGTGCAATCCATCAATCAATCTTCAACTTTGCATGCTCCGTTCAGATCGGCAGTTTTCCGGCTTCCCCGGGCATACGAAAACCGGCTCGGAATACCGGGCCGGTTTGAGAAAAGCAGTTTTGCTTATTTGATTTCGCAGGTCGCGCCAACTTCTTTGAACGCGGCAACGATCTTCTCGGCATCCTCTTTGTTGACGCCTTCCTTGACCTTGCTCGGCGCGCCGTCGACAACGTCCTTCGCTTCCTTGAGGCCAAGGCCGGTCAGCTCGCGAACAACCTTGATGACCTTGATCTTCTCGGCGCCGACTTCCTTGAGGATGACATCGAATTCGGTCTTCTCTTCCGCTTCTTCCGAGGCGGCAGCGGCGGGGCCTGCGACTGCGACGGCGGTCGCGGCTGCGGAGACGCCAAACTCCTCTTCGAGCGCCTTGACGAGCTCGTAGAGCTCCAGAACGGACATCGCTTTGATATCAGCGATCAATTTTTCCTTATCCATAAATTCCTCCATACATTTTTATCGCGGATCAACCGCAAATTTGTCGATTTTGTCCTCTGCGGAGTCCGCTTATGCCTGCGCTCCGTCCTGCTTCTTGGCGATCTCGTTGATTACGATTGCGAACTTGGAAATCGGGGACATCATGGAGCCCAGAATACGCGCAATCATCACCTCGCGGCTCGGCAGGTCGGCGATTGCCTCTACCTGAGACGCGTTGAGAATCTCTTTGTCGACGAATCCGCCCTTGAGCTCGCATTTCTTCGTCTTCTTGATGAAAGCCTTAAGGATGCGCGCGGGGGCCGCCACGTCGTCGTAACCAAATGCAAAAGCGCTCGGTCCCTTGAGAAGAGCCGCTTCCTTGGCGTCGATGCCGCTTGCTTCGCAGGCGCGCTCTACGATGTGGTTTTTAATGACCGCATACTCCACGCCGGCTTTGCGCATCTCTGCGCGCAGCTCGGTATCCTCGGCGACGGTGATACCGCGGTAATCGAAGACCACGATGCTCTGCGCCTTCTGGATCTTCTCCGCCACAACCGAGACCTGCTCCGCTTTGCGTTCGATATTTTGAACGTTTGCCATCTGTTTGTTCACCTCCTTGTATCTGCTTTGAAAAATAAAAAACATCCTTCGCCTGTGCCCAAGACGAAAGGATGCCATACAAACCGATATGGAACTTGTACGCATCACCTCGGCAGGACTTATGCGGTCTCCCGCTGCCGGCTGTCTTGGGCGAATCTGTTGCCGTAGAGGATGTTACCACACACCGGCGCGCTTGTCAACACAAAACGGTGCGGCAAAATAGAATGTCCGCCCGGAAAGGCTCCAAAGAGAAGCCCTCCCGCGGCGAACAGGTCGCTTAGAATTTCAGGGTGTTGAACTTGACGCCCGGGCCCATCGTAGAGCTGATAACAACGCTCTTGAGATAGGTACCCTTCGCGGCGGACGGCTTGGCCTTGACGATCGCGTCCATCAACGTGGTCAGGTTCTCTTCGAGCTTGTCCGCGCCAAAGGAAGCTTTGCCGATCGGGCAGTGCACGATGCTGGTCTTGTCGACGCGGTACTCCACCTTACCGGCTTTGATGTCGGCAACGGCTTTCGCAACGTCCATGGTGACCGTGCCGCTCTTCGGGTTCGGCATGAGCCCCTTGGGGCCGAGCACGCGGCCGATGCGGCCGACGACGCCCATCATATCCGGCGTCGCAACGCAGACGTCGAACTCAAACCAGTTCTCGGTCTGGATCTTTTTCACGAGGTCTTCATCGCCGACGTAATCTGCGCCGGCTTCCTGCGCTTCGCGCGCTTTGTCAGCCTTGGCAAACACGAGAACGCGAACCTTTTTACCCGTGCCATGCGGCAGGACGACCGCGCCGCGGACCTGCTGGTCGGCGTGGCGGGGATCGACGCCCAGGCGTACGGAAGCTTCGATGGTCTCGTCGAACTTCGCCTTCGCGGTAGTCAAAACGAGATCGAGGCCTTCGCGAACATCATACTGCTTCTGCGCTTCGATGCTGTTCTTGCTTTCGGTATACTTCTTGCCGTGTTTCATACTCTCGCTCCTCCTCAGTCTCCGACGATGACGCCCATGCTGCGCGCGGTACCCGCAACCATGGACATTGCCGCTTCCACGCTGCCCGCGTTGAGGTCGGGCATCTTCAGCTCGGCGATCTCACGCACCTGCGCTTTGGAAATGGTGGCAACCTTCGTCTTGTTCGGAACGCCGGAGGCGGTCTCGATGCCGCAGGCCTTCTTGATCAGCACGGCGGCAGGCGGCGTCTTCGTGATGAACGAAAACGAGCGATCCGCATACACGGTGATGACGACCGGGATGATGAGCCCGGCGGACTTCTGCGTGCGCTCATTGAACTCTTTGCAGAAAGCCATGATGTTGACGCCCTGTTGACCCAGCGCGGGGCCTACCGGCGGCGCGGGCGTCGCTTTTGCCGCAGGAATTTGCAGTTTTACGTAGCCTTGGATTTTCTTAGCCATTGCAGTTCCCTCCGTTAATTGGTTGTGGTAAGCGGGGTGCCTCCCCCTCCCACGCTCTCAAAACGCATATAGCGTAATGGAAAAGTCTGTGCTGTCTGTCGCAGCAAAAAAGAATTACAACCGCTGCACCTGGACGAAGTCCAGCTCAACCGGCGTCTCTCTGCCAAACATGGATACCGTCAGCTTGATCTTCTGGCGCTCGATGTCCAGCGCTTCGACGCGGCCGGTGAAGTTCTCCAACGGGCCGCTGATGACGCGAACGTTCTCGCCCACCTCGATGTTGAGCACGATCGGAATCCGCTCGACGCCCATCGCGGTGACTTCCTCGTCCGAAAGCGGCACCGGCTTGCTGCCCGGGCCGACGAAGCCGGTGACGCCGCGCGTATTGCGAACGACGTACCATGCGCGCGGGTTCATGACGAGATCGACGGACTTGCCGCCGCCCTGCTCCGCGGGCCGTTCTTTTTCAACGACATCCACGAGCATCTTCACCATGACGTAGCCGGGAAAAACCTTCCGCTGGGTAACTTTGCGCTTTCCGTTGGGCAAAATCTCGATGGTTTCCTCCGTGGGGTATTTCACCTCAAGGATGATATCCTGAAGCCCTGCGTTTTCCACAGATTTTTCGAGGTCTTCCTTGACCTTGTTTTCATAACCCGAGTAGGTATGAACCACGTACCATTTTGCTTCCTGCACGCTTAAAACTCCTTACCCGATATTGATGCTGCTCAGCGCGCCAAATCCGCTCGAGAACGCCAAGTCCAGCAATCCGATGAGGACCGCCATCGCAACGACGAAGACAACCACCGCCAGCGTGTGGCTGAAGAGCTCCTTGCCGGAGAGCCAGGTGAGCTTTTTCACCTCGCCGATCATCTCGCGCACAAAGCGGAACAGCCCGACTTCATGCTTGCCGTCTACGGCGATGATGTAGAGCACCGCAAGCACGATGGCAACGATGCCTGCAACGAGCGCCACGGTGCCCATCTTGGCGGTCGCGGTCAAGATGATGATCGCATACACCAGCGAGAGCGTGCCGAGCGTCATGAGCGACTTGCCCTTCTTGCTCACCACGCCGAACACGCCGGAGACGGCCATGAGCACGCCGAGCAGCCCGCTGGCGATCTTCAGGCCGGTCGAGAGCGTATACCCCTCGGACGGGGTTACGATCTGCAGCGCGTTGTAGACGGCGAGAAAGAGTCCGCCGGCCGCAAAAAGAATGCTCACGGGCAGCAGCAGCTTCGGGGCGACAACGCTCCAAAACGGCTTTTTGCGGACATTTGCGCGCGCGTCGATTCGAGCGGGCTTCTTGCTGTCAGCGCTCTTGGAATCCTTCTTCGGTGCGCTAAGATTCTGTGCCATATCGTTCCTCTTTCGTCGTATCCGCTACTTGGATTCGCGATGCGTGGTGTGCTTGCGGCAGAAGCGGCAATACTTGCTAAACTCGAGCCTTTCAGGGTCGTTTTTCTTGTTCTTGTAGGTGTTGTAGTTCCTCTGCTTGCACTCGGTGCAGGCCAGGGTGATCTTAACGCGTGCATCTGCTGCCATGGTCAAACCCTCCGTAAATTCGGTCAAAACATCATAAATCGAGCCCCTTTGCGGGGCACCTTCAAAAGATACCACACCAAAGGGGCCGTGTCAATCTATTATTTGCGAATTATCCCGTGTTTTTGCGAAAAAACCGCGCTGTGCTGCGCTAGTTGCCCGCCACGGACAGGTTGGAAACGAGAATGCTCGGCGCGCCGAAAAAGCCGCCCTGCGGCATGCCGAATCGGAAGTCGCTGCCAACCGCGACGACGTCCTGCATCAGGCTCACAAAATTGCCCGCGACGGTGATGTTCGAAACCGGCCGTACGATTGCGCCGCCGCGAACGAGAAAACCGCCCGCCTTGAGCGAAAAATCGCCGGAGACCGCGTCCACGCCCGCATGCAGCCCTTCCAGCTCGGAGATCACGAGCCCGTCGCCAAGCTCCGCAAGCAGCTCCTCAAAGTTGCGGCTCCCCGGCTCCACGCGAAGCACTGACGGCGCGATGCCGACCGGCGAAGCCGCGCTTCTGCGGCTGGCGTTTCCGGTGGTACGCACCCCCGCCTTCTTCGCGGTCTTGAGATTATGCAGCAGCGTATTGAGCACGCCTTTCTCGATCACGGCCTTTTTCTCGCAGGGCGTACCCTCGCCGTCGAACGCGCGCGGAGCCACGGGATCAAACGGGTCGTCCCAAACGGTCACGAGCGGGCCGGCGATCACCTGCCCCTCCTTGCCCGCGAGCAGGGAGCAGCCCTTTTGCGCCTCATCCGCCGAAAACATCGGCGCAAACGCGGCGAGCAGGTCGCCCATCGCATATGGCTTGAGCAGCACGCGGTAGCAGCCGGAGTCGACGGGGCTTGCGCCGAGCTTGCCCAGCGCGTCCTCCACCGCCTCTCTGGCGCAGCCCTCTGCATCCGCCGCGTCCGTCCCCATGCGAAACGCAAAGCCCGTCTGCAGCTCCGCTCCGTCCTCGACGGACGGCATGGCGTAGAGGTAAGAGCTGTTGCTTGTGCGCTCAGCGCGCAGGCCGAGCGAGTTCTCCATCACCACCGTGCCGGCATCGTAGCCGACGGTGCAGTATACCACGCGCTTGACGCGCGGGTCGGCAGAGAGGCACGCCTCCTCGAGCCGTTTGGCGAGCGCGATGCGCTCCGCCTCTGTCCGCTCCTTGAGCGCACTGTCGGCGCGCGATACCGTCCGATACGCCTGCTTCGTCTGCATCGGATGCTCGTCGTCGCTCTCGATACACCTGGCGTTGTCCGCAGCGTGTTCAACGAGCTTCTCCGGCTCGTCGATGCGCTCGGTATAAGCATAGCCTTCGCGCCCGTCCAGCGAAACGCGGACGGAGACTCCCGCTTCGCGGCTGACGCTGTAGCGATCGATCTGCCCGCCGTTTGCGTTGACCTCAAACGACTCGCCGCCGGCATAGTACAGCTCGCAGCCCGCGCAGCCGATCTCTTGGGCGTATGCCATCGCCCGCTTGGAAAAATCGCGGTATGTCATTCGATTGCGCCTCCCTTTCCGCCGATGGTCATGCCGGAAACGCGGATGCGCGGCTGGCCGACGTTCGTAGGCACCGAGCCGGAAAGCGAACCGCACATCCCCGGCGCCATCCACATATCCCTGCCGACGCGGTCGATGCGCAGCAGCACCTCGCTGCCTTTTCCGACCAGCGTAGCCCCGCGCACGGGCGAGACGATCTTTCCGTTTTTCACCCAGTAGCCCTCCGCTACACTGAAGTTGAATTCCCCCGTCGGCGGGTTGACGGAGCCGCCGCCCATCTTCTTGGCGTAGAGCCCCTCCGCCATGCTCGAGATCATCTCCTCCTCGTCGTCGTATCCCGCGCAAATGAAGGTATTCGTCATGCGCGAGGTCGGCGCATACATGTAGCCCTGCCGCCGGGAGGAGCCGGTGCTCGGCATTCCCATCCGCCGGGAGCCGAGCTTATCGATGAGGTAGCCCTTCAATATGCCGTTTTCGATCAGCACGTTGCGCTGCGGCTGCCCGCCCTCGTCATCCACATTGATCGAACCCCACTCGCCGGCCAGCGTGCCATCGTCCACTGCGCTGACGCAGTCGGCCGCGATCTTCGTGCCCAGCTTTCCGCAGAAAACCGAGTTGTTGCGTCCGACCGCCGTCGCCTCCAGCGAGTGCCCGCAGGCCTCGTGGAAGATGACGCCGCCAAAGCCGCCGTCTATGACCACCGGCAGGTTGCCGGCCGGGCACTCCGGCGCATGCAGCATGGTCACCGCCATGTCCGCGGCGACCTTTGCGGACTGCTCCACATCGATCTGCTCGCGGTATGCCTCGAACCCGCGGCAGCAGCCGGGTCCGCTGTAGCCCGTCTGCGCTTCCGTGCCGTTCATGGCGACCGCATGCAGAAAGATACGTGTTCGCGGCCGTTCGTCGGTGACGAACACGCCATCGGTATTTAGGATGGTTACGCGCTGTACCTGATCGAGGTAGCGGACCATCGCCTGCGTCACCTCGCTCGACGCCGCCTTCATCACGCGTGCTCCGCGGCGCATCACCTCGACGCGCTCGGCGTTGCCGATGGTATCAAACGCCTGCCGGACGGGCGTGGTGAAGCCCTTTCGCGCAAGGCGCACCTCGCCGTTTGGCACATGCCGCGCCTCGCCGAGAGCCGCGGCGGCCGCGCGCGCGGTCTCCATAAGCGACCGCTCGCTGATATCCGCACAGTAGGCGTAGGCGCTCTGCGTGCCGAGCAGCACGCGTACGCCCGCGCCGCTGATGCGTGCGTAGTTCGCGCTCTCGACCTTGCCGTCGAGCATCTCGATGCGCGTGCTCTCGTTGTCCTCCAAAAACAATTCGGCGTAGTCCGCGCCGCTCTTCTGCGCTTCATGCAGCACCGCGCGGGCCGTCTCTTCCAAAATCAAGCTCCGATTCCTCCTGTCATATCCGCGTGCTGCCATGCAAAAGCAGGCAATCGCGCCCGGATGCCTTTTCTCATACTCACCATGATAGTGCAATGCCGTCCAATCGTCAACTCAAATCGCATGCCCCAGGCAGCGGCACATCCGGCGGTCGTCCCGGAAAGCGCGCACCGCCCAGAAGATTGGATAGGCACGCTCTGTGAATCCTGCCGAAAACAACGCTGAATCCGCGGTGTTACGGCTGTTTTCCGTGTCCGGTGTGCCACACATCCCGAAAACAGCAAACCCAATCCGGGTATGATCGCCGCCTGCGTCGTTACGCAGTCTGTGCTTATCGCGTTCAGTGTGCGCAGAGAATAATCGTATCCGCACAATCCTGCGGCGTACAAGCATCACCGAAACACCGGTGTCCACGCTGGCGTTTTTTACGCGACTGTGCGATAATGGAGTCGGCACCGTGCAACGCGCGGCACCGCATCAACCAATCTCAACAACAGGAGGCAACCTCATGTTTGATCCCAGAATTCGAAAGCTGGCCGATGGCCTCGTCAACTTCTCCTGCGCAGTCAAGCCCGGCGAAAACGTGCTCATCCAGAGCATCGGCGGCAACGAAGACCTCACCCGCGCGCTGATCAAGGAAGTCTATCGGGCGGGCGGCTCACCCTTCCTCTGGCTGGAGGACAAGAGCCTGGAGCGCGAGCTTTTGCTGCACTGCACGCCGGAGCAGCTTACCCGCCGCGCCGAGGTGGATGCGGCGATGATGTCACAGATGCAGGCGTTCATCGGCATCCGCGGCGGCACGAACGCCAGCGAGTTTTCAGACGTCCCGGGTGATCACTTCAATGATTACATGAAGTATTACTGGACGCCCGTGCACGGCAAGATCCGCGTACCCAAGACCAAGTGGGTCATCTTGCGCTACCCTTCCCCGAGCATGGCGCAGCTGGCGGATATGAGCACCGAAGCGTTTGAGGACTATTTCTTCAGCGTCTGTACGCTCGACTACAGCAAGATGGACAAGGCCATGGATGCGCTTCAGGCGCTGATGGAGCGCACGGACAAGGTGCGTCTCGTCGCGCCGGGCACCGATCTGACCTTCTCGATCAAGGGACTGCCCGCAATCAAATGCGCGGGGCATATGAACATCCCCGACGGCGAGGTCTATACCGCTCCGGTGAAAAACAGCGTCAATGGCACCATCGCCTACAACACGCCCTCCCTCGAAGCCGGCTTTACGTTTACGGACATCAAGTTCACATTCAAAGACGGCAAGATCATCGAAGCCAGCGCCAACGACACGGCGCGCATCAACAAGCAGCTCGACATCGACGAGGGCGCTCGCTACGTCGGCGAATTCGCCATCGGCGTAAACCCGTATATCACCTTCCCGATGAAGGATACGCTGTTCGACGAGAAGATCGCCGGCAGCATCCACTTCACGCCCGGCAGTTGTTACGACGACTGCAACAATGGCAACAAATCCAGCCAGCACTGGGATATCGTGCTGATCCAGACGCCGGAGTACGGCGGCGGCGAGATCTGGTTTGACGACGTGCTCATCCGCAAGGACGGCATGTTTATCCTGCCGGAGCTGCTCTGCCTCAATCCCGAGAATCTAAAGTGACCCGCAGGGCTTCCCCTGGAAAGCAACGTTCGGTGCGATAAGGGCCGACCCCCTTGCCGGCAGACCACGGCCTTGCCGCCGCAGCGGGCTATCCGATATGGGCGCTTTCTGTGTGCGTCTTGCCACGCGGGAGCCCTAACGGCAAGAGACAAACCATCGTTCCTCCGTCAAGCAACTGTTTTTTGACAGACTGCAGCCCGGCGCAGATGCGCCGGGCTGTTGTTTGCTTTCGAGCATTGGCCGCTTTTTCAATTCTCGGGTTCGATCAGTCCGTAGTTGCCATCCTTGCGCTTGTAGAGCACATTCATCTGGTTCGTATCCGAGTTGAGGAACACATAGAACGAGTGCCCGACCATCTCGATCTGGAGCATGGCCTCCTCCTCGCTCATCGGTTTGATCGCAAAGCGCTTGACGCGGACGATCTTCGGCCCTTCCTCCTCCGCCTCTTCCTCACCGGAAAACTGGGCCGCCATATCCCGAAACGCGCCGGAGCGCAGGCACTTTTCGAGCTTGGTACGGTGGCGGATGATCTGCTTTTCGAGTTTGTCAAGCACGTTGTCGATGGAAGCGTACATGTCGCCGGTGATCTCTTCCCCGCGGATCACGCCGCCGTCATAGGGGATGGTTACCTCGACGATGTGACGATTCTTCTCCACAGACAGGGTGACAAAC
>JAEWQH010000089.1 GCA_023399275.1 Bacillota bacterium | reverse complement strand
TTTGCTCCTTGACGCATACTTTTCCACCGTGTTACGGTAATGACACAGGGCAAGGATGAACCTTGCCCCTCATGGCTAATTGAAATTATCTGACATTTTGCGTTTACACAAAGTTTTCGACGCTACCAATAACCATAAGGGGCATAGCTTCCTGTGGTTATTCTTTTTTTATGGACTGACCGGATTGGCATCACGCTATCCGGTCTTTTTCATTCTTCCAACCGATTTCAGGTACATCTCCCTTTCCTCGGATTTCATCCGTGGGATTTGCACCTGCCCGATCATCTTAAAGTAAATTCCCACACTTTGCTCGGGATCCTTTCCTACTTGCTCCCGATGATGAACAACGACTTTATCAATAAACTCGTGGAGGATTTCAGGCGTCAAAACGAGATTCTCAACATCGGTATATTTTTTCACCAGCGCTAGAAATCCGTCCGCGTTCATTTCGTGCGTCTTTTCCTCCACCACAATCTCCTTTAAGTGTTTAATATTCTGCTTTAAGGCGGATTGCTCATCCTCATACTTGTAAGCCAGCTTCTGATAGCGTTCCTCAGTCAGCTTTCCAAAGGCCTTGTCTTCATAAAGATTCTCAAACAGGATATCCAGTTCTTTTTCCCGCATGAGCGCTACCTGTAACGCCGTTTGATTTTTCCGCTGCTGCATTTGAATTAACTTGTAATGCTCGTCTACAACGATTTTCACAAACTCGTCCTCAAACATGGGGGAAAAGCGCAGAATGTCCGAAAGCTGTCGCATGATGATTTCCGTGATGGTATCCCCCCTGATATGGTGTGTTTTGGCACATAAGCCGTTGTTGGCCCGCTTGTTCCGGCAGGAGAAGTAGTGGTTGTCAGGATTGTCATGGGTGTACTTGTAGTTGAGGTTGGCCCCGCAATCGGAGCATTTCAAAAAACCTGCGAGCATGTGCTTTTCCACATGCTTTGGCTTACGGTATTTGGTGTTGCCAAAGGTCTTTTGAACCGTCTCCCATGCAGAACGCTCAATAACGGGTTCATGGGCATTTTCATAGACTGATGTGATATAAATTTAGTAGACAAATATTTCTTTTCAGAGGTAATCGTAGGCAGCATTGCGTGCTGAGCGAAACAGATATGCGCTACAATCTTTGATATCAGGATCATCATCAAGTTCGAGAATTTTTACAGCAAGATTCTGCAGGACATCATATGCGCTATTGAGATCGCGCACTTTCCCGACAGCAGTTCTCAAAAGGAGGGGGTAAAGATCGTAATATGTTTCAATTAACCGTTTCTTCCTGTTCATTTTTTGCCTCCTTCGCGTCATTATAACCCGTAGCAGGCATTTATGGGTTTCTAATTGTTGTTATTCGAAAATAGTTTGCATTATGATCACGAAATCCCGTGCATAACTATGGCTGTATCTCTCCGCCGCTACAGAGATTTCAAAGTCCCTTATCGCTTTCGGCGCGCGCAGACGATATGGAAAACAGGCTGTCCGTACTGCGATTCACCTGGAGTCGCAGCCGGCAGCCTGTTATTTTAATTTGGTTGCGTTCTGTGCTTAGAGCTTCTTGAGCAAGCCCGTCGCGTCGTTGAACTCGTCGATGAGCGCGTCGATCTGCTCCGCCTGCGCGTGCATATCAGTCCAGTAGTTCTCGTCGTACCACTGCTGGTTGATCTCTTCGTAGGTCTTGCCCTGCTGCTCGACCCAGGTATAGTACTTGAGGTTATGGATGCGCTTGCGGCCTTCGTAGGTGAGTTCTTCCATCACATCCGTGCGGATGCCGTGGAGGTGCTCCGCATAGTCCGCCGCGGCCATGACCTCGGTATACGGGCCGTCCGCCTCTTCGAGCTCCTGAATGCGGCTGGTATACATAACGGAGGAATCCGTGCCGACGGTAGCGAGCACGTCGTGCTCGGTCAACTCATAGTACTTCGCCATCTTGATGCAGCAAAGCAGGTTTGCAATGCCGGAGATGCCCAGCAGCGACAGTTTCTCGATAAAGTCCGCAGGGACACCAACCTCTTCCATCAGATATTTCTTGCCCTTCGGATCGTTGAAGAGCCGCAGCAGCTTCTGGCTGTCTTCGTCGTCGATATCGATGACCATGTCGGTGTTCTTCACGTTATGAATCCACGGCACGTGCTTGTCGCCGATGCCCTCAATGCGGTGTCCGCCGAAGCCGTTGTTGAGCAGCGTCGGGCACTGGAGTGCTTCGCCGACGGCGAGCTTGCTCTTGGGATACACTTCCTTGAGGTAGTCGCCCGCGGACATGGTGCCCGCGCTACCGCTCGTAAAGGCCGCGCCCGCAAAGTGGTCGCCTTCACGCTTGATGGACTCAAACGCATCCGCAATGGCTTTGCCCGTGACCTGATAGTGCCACACGCAGTTGCCCATCTCTTCGAATTGGTTGAAGATCATGACGTCCTTGCGGGTCTTCTTTAGCTCCCAGGTCTTGTCGAAGATCTCTTTAACGTTGCTCTCGCAGCCGGGCGTGGCGATGATCTCGCCCGCAACGGTCTTGAGCCACTCGAAGCGCTCCTTGCTCATCTCCGCGGGGAGGATGGCGATGGAGTCGCAGGCCAGCAGCGCGGAGTTGTACGCGCCGCCGCGGCAATAGTTACCCGTGCTCGGCCAAACAGCCTTGTGGTACGTGGGGTCAAACTGCCCCGTTACAAGCCGCGGCACCAGGCAGCCATACGATGCGCCGACCTTGTGGCAGCCCGTGGGAAACCATTTGCCGGTCAGGATGATGATGCGTGCCTTGACGCCGGAAAGCGAAGACGGAACCTCGATGAAGTTCACATCGCCAAACTTGCCGCCCGCTTCCTTCGGCTCATTGCGCCACGTGATACGGAACAGGTTCAGCGGGTTGAGGTCCCAAAGGCCGACGTTCGCCAGCTTGCTCTTGATGCTCTCCGGAATCAGATCGGGGTTACGCATCTGCGAAAACTTCGGGATGATGATGCCCTTCTCGCGCGCTCTGTCGATGCTGTGCTGAAGGCCTTCGCGGTTTTTCGTCAGGTCGATCATATTTTCACTCCTAAATAAATAATAGATAGTATTGCCCGAATTCTCTATCAGCATACAGCATGCACACAGGTTTGTAAACCCAAAACGACCAAAAATAAGAAATATATTTATGCTTTCTAATTTTTTGTTTGATTTTTCATGGTTTCCGATCTATGCCGGTTTCAGTCGCCGCTTTGGGCCGTTTCATCGCCGTATTTTGCGCGGTAGGCCAGCAGCAAATCAACCGACTCACCGTAGCTGAGGATGCCGCTTGGCTGCGCGTTGTGCTTGAGATATGCGTCGTTTCTGCGGTCCGCGCTTTCCCGCACCTCACCGGAGAATGCGTCCCAGTATGCGTTGTACGCCGAAAAATCGCGCTAAATCGCGTCGCCATATGTCTCGCAAACCGCCAGATACCGCGCGCTGTCCGCGTTGCAGAGCGCATTTCCGGCAACGATCAGCGCATAGGCAAGGCCGGAGTAACGGATGTTCGGATCGTCGGAATACCGGCAGGCCAGGTACCCGGTCAGCTCCGCCTCGTTTTCACTGGCGATACCGATCTGGTGGGCCATCTCATGCGCCGCGGCCTGATACAGCAGCAACGACGGCTGATCAGCGTTGACGTTTGGCTCTGCGGTCAAGCCGATGTAGATGCCGGAGATCCCCTGCCACGAGAGCGCTCGGGACCAAACGACCCGCTTGGCAGGTGTCGGATCCGGCTGAAAGACGGAAAACGACCGCGAAAGCGACTCGTAAGCTTGCGCAAGCTTCGAAAACAGCGCTTCGTCGCTCTCTACGGGATCAAACACGCCGTACGCGTTCTCCTGCAGCGTCTCACGCAGCGCGCGCGCCTCGTCCGCGGTGCGGCGCACAAACGCCTCCAGCTCGTCTACGGAGCGCGTAGTGACATCCAGTCCCATCCGTTCCGCAAGCGGCGCACGAAAATAGTTGAAGCCCCAGGTCGCGTAGAATGCATTCAATATCACGCCAAGCATAAGCAGGATCGAGGCGAGCGTCCCGAGCAGCCGCGAAAAGGCGATCCTCCGGCACAGAATCTGCACCAACCGCACCGTCAGCAACGCAGCCACGCCCACGCAGAGCGCATACAGCAAAAACTCCGCCACCGAAAACGGCGCAAGGCTCGTCACCGCAGCGATCGCGCGGCGAATCGTCTGGTAGGCGCTCTCGCTGAAGCAGCGCTCTACCAGGGCGCTCTGCCCGGCAAGCAGGCGCGGCCAGCCGAGGCCGAGGAGGATCAGCGCCGCTGCGGCAGTCAGCCGCGCAAGCGGGACGGCAAAGCCCGCCCTGCTCTTGTTTTCCTTCACGCGTTTCGTCATGGGGCGATTATACCATCGGATTATGGCGCAATCTACACCAAAGCCGGCTCTGCCCCACTGTTTTTCTGGCGCAAACGCACGGCGCATGGTACAATATACCGTGAGGTTAATTGAATGGAGATCGGGCTTTCGACGGCGAGTTATTTCAGTAAGATGCAGATTGAGGACGCCATTTTGGACATCGGCGCACACGGCGTTTCACTTTGCGAAGTGTTTCTCAACACATTTTCGGAGTATGAGCCGCCTTTTATCGAACTGCTGTCCGCGCGGCTGACACAGGCAAACGTGCGCGTCTTCAGCATTCATCCGATGAGCATGCAGTTTGAGCCGCAGCTTTTTTCGATCCATCCGCGTCAGCGCAGCGACGCGCTCGCCATCTATGAGCGGGTGCTCGCAGCCGGGGAACGCCTCGGCGCGCAGTGCTACGTCATGCATGGGCCGGCGCGGTTATTCGGCGGCGTAAAGAACATCGAACTCGCGCGCATCGCGCCGATCTTCGTCGATCTCGCCGCACGCGCAGCCGACTTTGGCATACAGCTCACGCTCGAAAACGTCAGTTGGTGTGTGTTCAACGAACCGGCATTCGGCGCAAGGCTGCAGGAGATGACCGGCGGAGTGATCAAACACACGCTGGACGTCAAGCAGGCGGTGCGCAGCGGATTCGATCCCGCGGAGTTCATCCGCGCGGTCGGTGAGCAGATCATCAACGTGCATCTGTGCGACGCGACGCGGCTGCCCTCGGGCGGCTCGCACTACGATATGCCAGGCTTCGGCGAATATGACTTCGTCGCCATGTTCAACCTGCTCGGTGAGAAAGGGTACGCGGGGCCTGCATTTATCGAGGTGTACAGCGACATGTATGCGCAGATCCCTACGCTCTACGAGAGCCTTGCGCGCGTGCGGCAGATCGTCTCCCGCTCGTGCTACGGCAGGGTTTAGCGACGCCGACGCGCCCGGCGCAACCAGCATACAGCAAGATTCACCGCCGGAGATCCGGCGCGCGACATACGGTTTTACGATAACCATCATCTGAACCAAGGGGAGGAACAACGATGAACGAACGGTATTTGGATGAAACCTGGCGCCGGTCCATGCGGCTGAAGCTGGACTTCAACAACATGATGTCCGATCAGCTCGGAAACCGCGGGATCTATAGGCGCGAGCTGGAGGGCATGCAGACCCAGTTGGACGCGGCGGTCGCAAACATGCGCGCCAAGCGCCCGATCATGCGTTGGCGCGAACTGCCGTATAATCAGGACGAGATCGTCAAGTCCATCCTGACGGACGCGGGGGATATCCGGGAAAAATTCGACGACTTTGTCGTGCTCGGCATCGGCGGCAGCGCGCTCGGCCCCATCGCCGTGCAGCAGGCGCTCAACCACCTGCATTACAACGACCTGCCGCGCGAGAAACGCAACGGCCCGCGTCTTTTCGTGGAGGACAACATCGACCCGGAGCGCATGGCAGCGCTGCTGGATGTGATCGACATCGAAAAGACCTGTTTCAACGTCGTCAGTAAATCGGGCGGCACCTCCGAGACCATGAGCCAGTTGCTCATCATCTCGGCTCTGCTGCATGAAAAGCTCGGCGCGGACATCAGCACCCACCTCATCGCCACGACGGATGAGAGCAAGGGCAACCTGATCAAGATCGCCAAGGCCGAGAATCTTCGCGCATACTATATCCCGGAAGGCGTGGGCGGCCGCTTCTCCGAGCTATGCCCGGTCGGCCTGCTGGCGGCCGCGGTCTGCGGCATCGATATCCGCGAGCTGCTCGCGGGCGCAGCGTTTATGGACGGCATCTGCGACAGCCAGCGCGATGTCTGGAAAAACCCGGCCTACATGCTCGCCACCCTGCAAGTCGCCAGCATGAAGCGCGGCTGCAACATCAGCGTCATGATGCCGTATGCCGACTCGCTCCGCTACATGGCGGACTGGTACGCCCAGCTCTGGGCGGAGTCGCTCGGCAAGCGTAACGATTGGGACGGCAACGTCGTCAACGCCGGCCAAACTCCGGTCAAGAGCCTTGGCGTAACCGACCAGCACTCGCAGGTGCAGCTCTATACCGAGGGCCCGTTCGACAAGGTGATCACGTTCCTCGCGGTCGAAAAATACCGCTGCGAAACCATGATCTCGGACGGCTATTTCGACGTACCGGATGTTTCGTTTCTCTGCGGGCACACGCAAAACGAGCTGATCGCAGCCGAGCGCAAAGCGACGGAGTACGCGGTGAGCAAGAGCGGGCATCTCAACCACACGATCCTGCTGCCGGAAGTCAACGCCTTTACGGTCGGCCAGTTGCTCTTCCTCTTTGAGATGGCGACGGCGTTTGCCGGCGAGCTGCTCAATATCAACGCCTTCGACCAGCCCGGCGTCGAAGAAGGCAAGAAAGCAACCTACGCGCTGCTCGGAAAACCCGGCTTTGACGAAAAGCGCGCGGAACTCTCCGCCATCCCCGAAAAGAACGAGAAGTTCATCATCTAGGCCTATGATCGCCATT
>JAEWQH010000033.1 GCA_023399275.1 Bacillota bacterium | reverse complement strand
TTGCGGAGGCGCACGGCTTTAAGGAAAACAGCATGAACACCGCGGGCTATGTTACCAGCATCGTCGGCCTCGTGGCGGGGATCATCACGATTCTCATCACCGTACTCGTGATCGTGTTTGGCCTTGTCGCAGCGGCGGGCATCTGGCGGTATGCCATCCTGCCGGAGATCATGTAGCAAAATCCTGCCGCAGGGAGAAGCGCGCAGCGCGTCCCCGCGCAGCCCTCGTCATTGACCAAAGGAGTAATATGTTACCATCTTTTCCCGCCTTCGGGCTGACCATCCCCATGTATGGCGTCATGTCCGCGTTCGGCATGCTCGCGGCGTTTATCCTGCTTGGGTTCACCAGAAAGCTCACGCGTTTTTCGGAGGATCAGGCGCTTTCCGCCGCGATCTGGGCCATCGTGCTCGGGTTCGTCGGCGCGAAGGTGCTCTTCTGGATCGTTGAGCTGGATCGGGTCATCGCGGATCCGAGCTATCTGCTGCATACGCTGCGCGAGGGCTTCGTGTTCTACGGCGCGCTCATCGGCGGGCTCGGCGGCGTTGCGGTCTATGCGCTGAGAAAGAAGCTGCCCTTCTTTTCGCTGACGGACTATTTCATACCTGCGCTGGTGCTGGGCCATGCGTTCGGGCGCATCGGCTGCTTCTTTGCGGGCTGCTGCTATGGCATGGAGTGCGAAACCCCGGTTTCGATCATCTTCCCCGCGGGCGGGGCGGCGCCGGCCGGCGTGCCGCTGCTGCCGACGCAGCTGATGGAGAGCGCGTTTTTATTCCTGCTCTGCGCGTTTCTCGTCTGGTGGCTTGCGAAGAAAAAGCCGTTTGGCACCGTCTCCGGCTGGTATATGGTGCTTTACGGCGCGTGGCGCTTTACGATTGAATTCTTTCGCAGCGACGAGCGCGGTTTTGTCGGCGCACTGTCCACGAGCCAGTTTATCAGCATCTTTGTGCTTCTCGGCGGCGTGGCGCTGCTGCTGCTCGTCCGCTTCGGCGTGTTGAAGAAGACCGTGCTCGACCTGCCGCTTCCGGTAGAGGAAGAGCCGAAAAAGAAGAAGAAGGGCGAAGTGGAGACGGCGGACGCGGCAGGAGAATCTGCGCCCGAAGCAAAAGCGCAAGCCAAACCAAATCCGGAGGAAGCGCGCGCGGAGACCGACGCGGGGCCGGATGAAAAAAACTGAAAAAACCATCCCAGAGCAAACGAAAACCGCCGGATGATCCATGTGATCCCGGCGGTTTTTTTGCGGTTGATATGCAGATTTAAAAATAGAACCTTTTTTTGATCTCCTCTTTGACCCGCGCCCTACGGTTGAGGATCAACAGCGACGAAGCGAGCACAAGGCAGGGGAAGAGCACGTAGAGCGACCACGTCGGCCAGACGATCCGGTGCTGGTAGAGACCGATGAAGAACTCGATGGCGACGACGAGCAGCCCGATGCAGGCCAGCGCAAACGTAAAGCGCACGAGCAGCGGAATGCGGCACTTGGGCGATGTCATGGTGGAAAAAAACCAGCACATCAGCGCGGTGAGCAGCGTGATCGGCAGCCCGAGCAGCAGGAGCCACTCCCAATTGCTCTGCGTCAGCACGCGGATGAGCAGCAGCAGCACCCCGACGGCGGCCGCGTCGATGACGATATACAGCACCTTCGGCATACGCGCGATCATCGGCAGCAGAAAAACGGCGAAGAGCACAAGCTCGCCGCCGAGCACGAGAAAGCTCCACGTGAGCCCGCCGGAGACGAGCACGTTGGCCAGCATAGCCGTAAAGAGCGGGATGAGCAGCAGCAGCGCGATGAACGAGGCGATATACCGCCGGTCTACGCTCCTGTCTAGGTGCTCCACATGGCTCGGATACGGGCGAAGGGGCTTTTCCTCCTTCAGCTCGTTGGGGTTGATTACTTCCGTGCCGCAGAGCGGGCAGCGCGGCTCGCTCTTTTGCAGCTCGACGCCGCAGTTGACGCAATAACTCATTTCGAATGGCACCTCCGAATCCTGTGCAAAAAGACGTATTCCGTGGTATTCCGCCGGGGCGATCAGCCCTGCTGGTTGCTCTCCACCTTGACGGGGATGCCGAGCTTGACAAGGCGTGTGAAGAACTCCCGCTCCAGCCACGGCTCGGCGATCGTCCGCGTGAAGTTGATGCGGAGCCTGCCGTTGTAGGTCAGCGCGGCGCAGCAGACGCGGTTGTCCGCCAACGGGCCCAATATGAAATCCATGCGTCGCACATAGCGCGCCATCTCCTGCGGCAGCTTCGCTACGCCGAGGTTGCTCAGCGTGGTGGTGGAGAGCGCGTCGCCCACCTGTGAATAGACGTATTTGAGCGCCATATTCTTGATAAACAGGGGCGTCAGCCGCAGCACGGTGTTTCGCTCGGAGCGGACGTTTGTGGTGATCTTGACGTTGAGCAGCTTCTTCGTGACCTCCATCGCCATGGTGTGGTGCACGATATTGAGCACCTCGTCAAACGTATACTCGCCAAGCCGCGGATCGATGCCGGGGTTGACGTAGTTGGCGAAGTTTCGCAGCGTCTTGCTGGGAAAGACGTTGCGAAGGTTGACCGGCACCGAGACCTTGACGGGCTTATACTTGTGGATGCTTGGCACCTTCCTGCGCTGGATCGCGTCTATGGATAGGATCAGCGCCGCGGTGAGATAGACCGTCGCGCTGACGCCCTTTTCGCGGGCCTTGGCAAGCACGTCCTCCGCGTTCATGGAACCGGTGATGATGTGCACAAATCCGCCGCGCTCATCCGTCCCCCGGATGTGGTAGGCCTTGACCTCCTTGCGCGTCTGCGTGACCCTGCCGGAGTGTACGGCGAAGCTGTCCTCGGCCTCCCCGGGACTGGGGTCCTCGGCGCAGTCGAGCACCTTGTCGCTTCGGGGAATCTCCGCGCCGTATTTCAGACGCAGGTATTCCGCCACCAGCGTCTGCAGAAACACCTGCCCGCCCGTGCCGTCGGTCAGCACGTGGAAGAACTCCACCGCGATGCGGTTTTGATAGTAGCGAACGCGCATGCAAAAGCCGTCGTTCTCGTTGAGGCGCATGCGCACGCAGGGGTTGGCCACGTCCTGCTCGACGCGGGGCAGGTCGTCGCTGTGCTCGAGGTAAAACCAAAAAAGCCCGCGCTTGAGCTTGTAGGCAAACCAGGGCAGGCGGCGCAGCGTGCGCTTTTGCGCAACCTCGAGGATATCCTCGTCGACGGGTTCGCTCAGCGTGGCGGAGAGGCGAAAGAGCGCAGTCCAGCTGCGGTTCATCGTTGCAGGATAGATGAGCGCCGCGTTGTCGAGCTTCATCCATTTGGTCGGTTTCTTGTTTCTCGGCATAGTGTGTCCTTTTTACCCCGCCGGTATGCGAACGTGCACATGCCGGCGGAGGGTTTACGCGTCCAGCCCCAGCTTGCCGCGGATGAACGCGGACATCTCCTCTATGGCCTGTTTCCCCTCCGGCGTGCCGTAGAGCGGGTAGACGTGCCACATGCCCTCTGCGACGACAAGCTTCGTCTGCGCACCCGCCTTTTTGAGCCGGTGGTAGACGGCTTTTGCATCCGAGAGCAGGATTTCATCGCTGCCGGCGAAGAGCAGCGTAGGCGGAAAGCCCGAAAAATCACCCAGCGCGGGCGAGACATACGGCTCCGACTCTTCCCCCGCGGCATAGGCGATCGCGTAATATGCCAGCGATTCGCGAATCAGCGTGGGGTCGCGGCGGATGTTGTTGTTGTAGGAGGAGCCGGAGAAGGTCAGATCTGCCCAGGGCGAGATCGCCACGATACACGCGGGCAAGGGCTTTCCCTCGTCCCGCAGGCGCAGACACAGGCTCAGCGCAAGGCCGCCGCCCGCGCTCTCGCCCGCGATGGCGATATGCTCCGGCGCGTAGCCTTCGCGCAGGAGCGACTGGTACGCCTCCATTGCGTCGTCCTGCGCAGCGGGGAACTTGTCCTCCGGCGCGAGCCGGTAGGCCACGCAGAGCACCGAGAGGCGCGTCTGCGCCGCGAGCACCCCGCCAAAGCCCTTTGCGTAGTCCAGCCCGCCCGCGGTGTAGCCGCCGCCGTGCAGATAGAGCACCGCGCGGTCGCACGGCGCTTCGCATTCGTTGGAGATGGCATAACACGCCTCGAACCGCTCGAACGTGACCGGTTCAAAGGAGACCTTTGTCTTGAGTATTCCTGCCGTTACGCGGCCGAGCTGATCCTGCGCCTTGCGCGCGTCCTCAATGGTTGCAAACCGTGCGATTGGCTTTGCCAGCCGCAGCTGCATCCGAAGCAGCCGTGTTCCGAGTGTTAATGGCATGCGGGAGTGTTTCCTCTCGTTTGTCGATACCCTATCGTATCACACTTTGCGCATCGCTGCTGTGAATTCTTTTGAAACCGCGTGCGCCGGAGCATTTCGCCCGCACCCACGTTTATGCGCGCTTTTCAGCCCGGAGGCCACGCGAGCAAGCGTCCGCCGAGAATGTGAAAGTGCAGGTGCGGCACGCTCTGCTGCCCGTCCCTGCCGCTGTTGACCACGACGCGGTAGCCGGTCTCGCCGATGCCCAGTTCCTCCACGAGCCTGGCGATGACGCTGTACGCATGGCCGACGATGGCCTCGTCCTCCGGTGCGAGCTCATTGACGCCGGGAATGTGCTTCTTCGGCACGACGAGCACATGCACGGGGGACTGCGGCTCTATGTCGTGAAACGCGATTACCTGATCGTCCTCATAGACCTTTTTTGAGGGAATTTCCCCCGCGACGATCTTGCAGAAAATACAGCTGCTCAATTTTTTTCACTCCTTTTCTATTGTTTTGGCCGGGCGGCCCGGCAGGGTTGGTCCACCGTTCGTGCTTTCGAAACGGGAAAGCCGCCCTTTGCAAAATACTCCGGCGGCCGTTTGCATCCGACCTGCTCCGCCGTTGCCGCCACCTGCCGGCAACAGGGGTTCCTTTTTGTAAGCATAAGCCTGCGGAGGGGGTATCCGTCAATATATTTTACGCTTTTTTCGCTTGAGGCAGAGGATCCAAACGATGATGTACAGAACGCTCAGCCACCCGAAAAAGGGAACATATGGCGCGTAATCCAGCGCGGCATGCACCAGGATTGCGTTGGTGATGTTCTCCGTCGCGGCATAGATGAGCAGAAAAACCAGGGTTCCGACCAGCCCGCCGCCGAGCTGGCTGAAGACGCCATACCACGGCGCGTGCTCCCACGCCATAGGGGCCAAGTGATGCATCGCGCCAAACAGCAGCCCCGTGACGACGAGCGCGGCAACCGGACTGCCGAGCAGCTTTGCGACACGCGGATAGAGAAATCCCCGAAACAGAATCTCTTCGACGCCGCCGACCGCGACCAGATAAAAGAGCCATCGGCCGGCGATCTCGCAGCTGCCCTTCCAGAGCGCATATGCAAACGCGACGGCGGTAAACGCGCCGAGCGCGATGTATGGAACCGGCTCCTTCCGAAACCCCAACCCGGACAACCCCTGTTTTCGCAGAAAAACAAAAAGAACGATGATCGCCAGCCATGCGGACTGGACGGCGAGCTGAAGGTAGATATAGTTCTCGTTGCGCGGGATCCATTTCAGCTGAAAATAGCTGGCGACCGCATAGACCGCGAGGAAGAGCAGCGCCGCCGCCCCGTCCTTTTTTTCGACACGGCGGATGGAATCCACTTCTATAAATGAGGCAACGCGAATCCGGCGCGTCATCGATCTATCCCCGAAGCGTCCTCTGCCCGCTCGCCAAACGCCGTCTCCCCCTCAAAGCCATCGATGCGGATGCGGACGATCGCGCCCTCCGGCGCGCCGGTGCGGACGCGGATGTAATTTCCGCTGTAGCCGGCGCCGCCGCTTTCCGCGAGCACTTCAACCACGCTGCCGATCTGCGCGGCCAGATATACGTCCGTCAGCTCCTTGCCGAGCGCGATGAGCTCCTTTGCCCGCGCTTCCTTGCGCGCCTTCGGCAGTTGGCCCGGCAGATGCTCCGCCTTCGTACCCTTGCGCAGGGAGAAAGGGAAGACGTGCATCCGCGCAAACGCCGCCTGCCTGCAAAAGGCGAGCGTCTCCTGGTGTTCTTGCTCCGTTTCGCCGCAAAAACCCGCGATCACGTCCGTCGTAACGGCGCAATCCGGCATGGCCCGGCGCAGCAGCGCGAGCGCATGCAGGTACGCCTCCGGCGTATACCGGCGGTTCATGCGCTGCAGAACCGTCTGCGACCCGCTCTGGAGCGAAAGGTGGAATTGCCGGCAGACCTTCGGGTTCTGCGCCAGCGCCGCTGCAACCGATTCTGTGACAAACAGCGGCTCCAGCGAACCCAGGCGGATGCGGCGGATGCCATCCGGCTCGCCTGCGCGGGAGATGGCGTCGAGCAGCGTTACGCTCTGCCCGGCCAGATCGCGTCCGTAGCTCGCGAGGTGGATGCCTGTGAGCACGATCTCCTTGTAGCCTTCGGCGGCCAGCAGAGAAACCTCGGCCGAGATCTCCTCCGGCGGGCGCGAGCGCAGCGGCCCGCGCGCATAGGGGATGATGCAGTAGGAGCAGAAGTTGACGCAGCCGTCCTGAATCTTCAGCGTGGCGCGCGTGCGCGAATCGCGCACGGCGGAGAGCGGTTCAAACGCCCGCATCTCATGCAGCGGGGAAACGCCGCGCGCGCCGCCTTTTGCCGAAAGCGCCGCCTGGACGCGCGCAACGATCTGCCTGCGCCCGTCGGTGCCGACCACGAGGCCGACCCCTTCCAGCGCGGCGACCGCCTCCGGCGCGGTCTGCGCATAGCAGCCGACGGCGACGACCAGCGCCTCCGGGTTGGCGCGGTGCGCGCGGGCGATCATCTGGCGCGACTTTGCGTCGCTCGTCTGTGTCACGGTGCAGGTATTGACCACGTATACATCCGCCGCTGCCGAAAAATCGACGATCTCCCAGCCGTCCTTCACAAACAGCTCGCGCATGGCCTCGGTCTCGTAGTGGTTCACCTTGCAGCCGAGCGTCGTCAGCGCCGCCTTCATGGCTCCACCTCGTAGAGCGTCTGCGCGAGCATGGCCATGCCGGCCGTCTCGGTGCGCAGAATGCGCCTGCCGAGCGAGACGCTGACCGCCCCAGCGCCGGTGAGCCGCGAAACCTCGCCCTCCTCCAGCCCGCCTTCCGGGCCGACGAGGATGCCGATGGTGCTTGCCTGCCGCGCCGCGCGCAGCGCCTGCTTGAGTGAGCGGGAGGATTCCTCTTCGTATGCAACCAGAAACAGATCGAACTGCCGCACATCTATCGCTCCGAGCGCCGTAAGTGGCAAGACGGCGGGCACCATTGCGCGGCGGCTCTGCTTGGCCGCTTCGAGCGCAACGCGGCTGTAACGCTCCCGCTTCTTCTCGTAGTCCTTGCCGGGCTGCGTCACGCAGCGCGCGGAGAGGACCGGAACGACGCAGACCCCGCCCAGCTCCGTGCATTTCTGCACGATCAGCTCCATTTTGCCCGATTTGGGCAGGCACTGAAACAGCGTTACGTGCACGGGGCTTTCGGCGGCGCTCTCGCGCCGCGCGCCCAGTGCGCAGACGACCCGCTCGGGCGACACGGAGGTGATCGACGCATCGTATTCATAGCCGGCCCCGTCGCAGAGCGAGAGCGCATCGCCCGCCTTCATGCGAAGCACGCGGGCTATGTGGTGCGCGTCGTCTCCCAGGAGGACGGCGGTCGGGGCTGTGATGTTATCGCAGAAAAACCGGCGCATGCGTTTGTTCCCTTTTATGCGCGCAGCAGCATGGCGACCCAGCCTTCGCTGCGCAAAACCTTCTCTACGGCGAAGCCCACCGAAATCAGCGCCTGCTTCACCTCGTCCTCCCGCTCGTCGATGATGCCGGAGACGATAAGCGGCGTGCCCTGTTTGCAGCAGTCCTTTGCAAACGGCGCGATGGCGATGATGACCCCCGCCACGATGTTTGCCGCCACCACGTCGTACCCGCGGCGGATGCGCGCTCTGAGCGCATCGTCCGCGATCACATCGCCGATGAGCACGGCGTACTGCGCGGGCGTAACGCCGTTGATCTCGGCGTTTTCGAGGGCTACATGCTCCGCCACGGGGTCGATGTCCACCGCCACGGCGTGCCGCGCGCCGAGCAGGATGGACGCGACGGAGAGAATCCCGCTGCCGCAGCCGAGGTCGAGCATATCGTCGCCCGGCCCGATCACGCCCTCGAGCAGCTCCAGGCACATGCGCGTGGTGTGGTGCTCGCCGGTGCCGAATGCCACGCCCGGGTCGAGGCGCAGCGTCACGCGGGCTTCCGGCGCGCGCTCCTCGATCCAGCGGGGCAGCACATACAGCCGCCTGCCGATGCTGAGCGGCTTATAGTAGGCTTTCCAGTTGTTTTCCCAGTCCGCGTCGTCCATGCGGCTGACCACGACGCTGAGCGTCCCCGCGTCGAAGCCGGGGTTCGCTTCGCGCAGATGCGCGATCCCGCGCTTGACGTCCTCCACCACGGCCGCGCTCTCGGGCACATCCGCAACATACGCCTTGACGCAGGGTTCGTCCACGCCGACCTTATCCGCGTCCGCATAGTCCCAGTAGACCGCGCGCTCGTTGAGAAACGCCATCGCGCGCGCGTGGCTCTCCTCGATGCTCACCTGATCGAGCCCCGCGTTGGAAAACGCGAGCGTTACCGCGTCCAGCCCGGCGTCGGTCGTATAGACGCAGATCTCCAGCCATTTCATCGTGTGTTTTCCTTCTCCATCCGCGCCAGACATGCGCGGTTCAGTATCGTTTCCCCTCTAGTATACCATCCTATCCGCCGTTTCTTCAATCGCGCGGCAGACGCGGTTGACAAACGCCATGGCGTATGGTTAACTCAACCCGATGCCGCAGAAAAACCAACAAACACAAGAGAATCCGCCGCCGCTGTTTCACGCGCGGCCGCTCGCAATCGCCGCCATCGGGCTGCTTTTCGGCCTCCTGCTTGGCGACGGGCTTTCGCCGACCGGCGCGCTGCTTGCAACGCTCGTGCTGCTGCTGTGCGCTTTTGGCGCAAAGCTGCTTAAAAAAGCGATGTGGATGCTGTTTCTCGTGAGCGCGGCGGTTGGCTTTGTCCGTGTTTGCCTCGCCGCGCCGGGGCCCGTCCCCGTCGGCAGCGGCATGGTGCAGGGCAGGGTCTGCGAAACGCCCGAGGTGCGTGAGGACGGAAGCTATCGCGTCTACCTAGCGGACGCAACGATCGATGGCGATGCGATTTCGGGCCGGCTGCGGCTGTTTGCCGACTTTGCGGCGTCGCCAGCCTACGGGCAGGTGATCGCTGCCCGCGCGGACGTTGCCGCCTCCAAGGAAGAATACCGACTCAACGACCGATACCGCGGGGTGTTCGCCGTTGCGTTCGCGCGCAGGGAGGCGGCGTTGCTTTGGCAAGCCCCGCAGGATGCCTACGGGTTGCTGCTGCAACTGCGCGAAGCCATCGGCGGCCGCATCGCGCAGCTCTTTCCCAACGCGCCGGGCGAAGCGAAGGGCATGATTCTAGGCGACGTGTCGGAGATCGACAATGAGATGATGGATGCGTTTCGGGACACGGGCATCGCGCACCTGCTCTCCGTCTCCGGGCTGCACGTGGCGCTGCTCGCGGTCGCGTTTTCGCTGCTCTTTCGGCGAAACGCCTGGGTGCGCTTCTTTGCGGTCGCGCTCTTCTGCGCGCTGTATGCAGCCATCACGGCGTTCTCGCCGCCCGTGGTGCGCAGTTGCATCATGCTGCTCGTCGGCCTGCTTGCGTTTCCGCTCCGGAGGCGGCTGGACGCAATCAGCTCGCTCGCCGCTTCGTTTATACTTATTTTGCTCTACAACCCCTATTCGCTCTGGAACGCGGGCTTCCAGCTTTCGTTTGTCGCCGTGCTGTCGATGATCCTTCTTGCGCCGCTGCTGCAAAGGCCGCTGATGTGCCTTGGGTCCACCGCGGCGGGTTTGACCGGCGCAAGCGCGGCGGTGGTGATCGGCACCCTGCCGACCAGCTGCTACTTCTTTGAGCAGGCGCAGCTGCTTTCGCTGGTGACCAACCTGTTTGTCATTCCGATCTCCGGTGTGTTTCTCATCCCGGCGTTTGCCGGCGTATTGATCAGCTATGTCTGGATGCCGCTCGGAGACGCGGTTTGCTGGATCGCGCGCGTTTCGCTGGACGTGATCCTCGGCGTAGCGCGCTTCGGCGGCAGCATCACGCTTAACCTGCCCGCGCCGAACGCGGCGGCGTATCTGCTATGGCTCTGCGCGATGGCGTTTGCCTCGCGGTTGTTTCTGCGCGGCGCGCGGACGCGCGCGTTCGTCTCGCTTGCGCTCTTTGCTCTTTCCGCGGCGCTCTGGCTGCTGCTGTAGCGGCGCCGGATCACCTCCCGCCCCGCGCGGAATGTGGATAACTCTGCGCGTTTGGTGAACAACCGTTTGCTCCGCCTGTGCGATCGTCTGATGAAAACCGCCTGTTTGCGCGCAGAGCCGGATACTGGCCTTGTTTTTTCAGGGGTTATCCACAGGGTTATCCCCAACATGTGGACAACTCTGTGGATGCGGCGCCCCGATTTTCTGCCTGCTTAAGGTAAGAACAATCGTTTGCAAGACGGGCGGAGGATGGTATAATAATCTCTATGGACGGCATGGCATTTATGAAAGCCCTGCTCGGCGGCACACCCGTCGGCGGCGCATACTACTTCTGCGGCGAGGACCCATACAGCCTCAACAAGGGCGTGCGGGCCGTCGTCGAGCGAACCAACCCTGACCTGCGGGATATGAACACCACGATTCTAAAGAATCCGCTGCCCGGGGAGATACGGGCCGCTTCGGAAGCGTTGCCGTTCTTTGACGAGCTGCGCGTCGTGGTGGCGTGGGAATTCGACACGGACACGGCAAATGCGCTTTCGGACTACGTCCCTGCTGTGCCGGATACGACGGCGCTGATCTTTGTCCGCCCCGGAAAGCCGCCACTGTCGAATCCGCTGTATAAAGCCGTCGCTGCGACAGGCCGCGCGATCTCCTTCAACCCGCTGGAAAACACGCAACTCAATGCGTTTTTGCAAAAGCGCGCAAAGGAAAACGGCATCGTGCTCGACGAATCCGCCGCCGGCCGCATGATCGCATACCTCGGTGCGGATCTCGCCGCGCTGGAGAATACGCTGCTGCTGCTCGGCGCGTATGTCGGCTTTGGAAACCGCGTCACCGTCAAGGCGGTGGAGGCATGCGTACGCCCGCCGAGCGAAGCGAAGGTGTTCGACGTCATGGACCGGCTCTGGTCGGGCAAGAAGCGCGAGGGTATGCGCGAGCTGGTCCGGCTGGTCAACGACCCTTCCGAAAACGCGATGGGGCTTGCCACGTTGTTTGCGCGCAATGTGCGCACGGTGCTGAGCGTGAAGCAATGCCTGCTGCGCGGCAAGACGGAGGCGCAGACGGCGCAGCTGCTCGGCATGAAGCCCTACCCCGTGCAGAAGGCTGCGGCCAGCGCAAGAAAGCGCAGCTATGCCCAGCTCGCCGGCATGCTGGATGCGTTCATCGATATCGAATGGAAGCAGAAGCAGGGGCTGAGCAAGGCGGAGGACGCGCTGATCCTCGCCTGCCAGGAGTGCTTTTGACAAGATTGCCGATAGATTGTTTATAATTATGAAGGAGAAAAGACATGATCAAGCACATCGTATTCACCAAGTTTGAAAACCCGGACGAGCAGGTCCCAATCGCGAGCGGGATGCTGCTGGCGCTGGCGGGAACCGTGCCGCAGATCCGCTCGATCGAGACCGGGCGCGATTTCAAGCACAGCGAGCGCAGCTTCGATATGGCGCTCATCGTCACCTTCGATACGAAGGAGGACCTCGAAGCCTACGACCGCCATCCCGCGCACGAGAAGGCGCGCGCCTATATCAAGGCGCACCGGACGGCGAGCGCGACGGTTGACTTCGAATACTAGCCCTTGAACACGCCGGATCAACCGGCCGCCGCTGCAGACGAAAGGAGCGCACGGAATGCTCAAATACATCGTACTCTTCAAGTTTCGCGACCCGGAGGAATGCCTGCCGACGGTCGTCGAAAAGCTTCACGGCATGGTGGGGCAGATCCCCGAGATTCTCTCGATGGAGACCGGCGCGGATATCTGGCACAATGGTGCGCGCAGCTATGACCTCGCGCTGACGTGCACGTTTGCCGACCTGGACGCTATCGAGATCTACGACAAGCACCCCGCGCACGAAGAGGCGCGCGAATACATCTACGCGCACCGCGTCGACGGCAAGACTGTCGTATACGAAATTCCATGAACGAGTTCAAGCTGGTATCCGAATACGCGCCCGCGGGCGACCAGCCGCAGGCCATAGACCGCCTTGCGGAGGGCGTTTTGCGCGGCGACAAGGAGCAGGTGCTGCTCGGCGTCACCGGCAGCGGGAAAACCTACACCATGGCGAAGGTGATCGAGCGCGTGCAAAAACCCACGCTGGTCATCGCGCACAACAAGACGCTCGCGGCGCAGCTCTGCGCCGAATTCCGCGAGTTTTTCCCCGACAGCGCGGTGGAGTACTTCGTCAGCTATTACGACTATTATCAACCGGAGGCATACATCCCCTCCTCGGATACCTATATCGAAAAGACGGTGGATATCAACGAGGAGATCGATCGTCTGCGCTACAGCGCGACCAGCGCGCTCAACGAGCGGCGGGATGTGATCATCGTCTCCTCCGTCTCCTGCATCTATGCGCTGGGCGACCCGGAGGAGTATATGCGCATGTCCGTCTCTCTGCGCAAGGGCATGCAGATCGCCAGGGACGACGTCATGCGCAAGCTCGTGGATATCCAGTTTCAGCGAAACGATCTCGATTTTTCGCGCGGCACATTTCGCGTGCGCGGGGATGTGCTGGATATCTACCCGATCTCCAGCGCAGGCACGGCGGTGCGCGTGGAGTTCTTCGGCGACGAGGTGGAGCGCATCGTGGAGATCAACTCGCTCACCGGCGAGCTGGTTGGCGAGCGTTCGCACATCGCAGTTTTTCCCGCGTCGCACTATGCTACGAGCCGGGATAAGCTCGAAGCCGCCATCGACACCATCTGGAGCGACGCACTGGCGCGGCGGGACGAGTTTTTGCGCATGGACCGGCTGATCGAGGCGCAACGCATCGAGCAACGCACGCAGTACGACATCGAAATGATGCGCGAGATCGGCTATTGCAACGGCATCGAGAATTACTCGCGCTACTTTGACGGACGTAAGCCCGGCCAGCCGCCGTTTACGCTGATCGACTACTTCCCCAAAGATTTTCTGCTGTTTGTGGACGAGAGCCATGTGACCATCCCGCAGATCGGCGCCATGTACCGCGGCGACCTCGCCCGAAAGACCGCGCTGGTGGACTACGGCTTTCGCATCCCCAGCGCGTTTGATAACCGCCCGCTGAAGTTCCCCGAGTTTGAGGCGCGCATCCCGCAGATGATCTGCGTCTCCGCCACGCCGGCGGAGTATGAGCTGAAGCGTGCCACGCAGGTAGTGGAGCAAATCATCCGGCCAACAGGCCTGATCGATCCGGAAGTGGAGGTCAGACCCGTGAAAGGACAGATTGACGACCTGCTTGGGGAGGTGCGCATGCAGGCGCAGAGAGGCTACCGCACGCTGGTGACCACGTTGACCAAGCGTATGGCGGAGGATCTGACGGAGTATCTCGACGGCATGGGCGTGCGGGTGCGCTATATGCACGCGGACATCGAGACCATCGAGCGGATGGAGATCATTCGCGACCTGCGGCTGGGTGATTTCGACGTATTGGTGGGGATCAACTTGCTTCGAGAGGGGTTGGACTTGCCAGAGGTGGGGCTTGTTGCGATTCTGGACGCGGATAAAGAGGGCTTTCTCCGCTCGTCCACGAGCCTCGTGCAGACCATTGGCCGCGCGGCGCGAAACGTGGAAGGCAAGGTCATTCTCTACGCGGACGCGATCACGCCGAGCATGAAATATGCTATGGACGAGACCGAGCGCCGCAGGACGATTCAGAGGGCGTTCAACGAGGAACACGGCATCACGCCGCAGAGCATTCAAAAAGCCGTCCGCGAAACGCTGCTGATCACCACAAAGGTGGCGGATATGGCTGACGAGATGAGCGCGGAGGAAAAGGCCGCGCGCGTCAAGATGCTCACCGAGGAGATGCGCGCCGCGGCACGGGAGCTGGAGTTTGAACACGCGGCCAAGCTGCGCGACGAGATCCGCAAGCTCTCCGGCGAGGAGGCGCTCGAGCGCGCCGCAAAGGCAAAGCCCGGCACCATCGGTGCCAAGAAGCGCAACAGGGGCCGATCGAGAAAATAGAGATCGCGGCGGGATTTGCCGCATCGAAGCGAAACGGCGCGGGAGCTCACCCGCGCCGTTTATTTCTCTGATCGATTCGTTCGTTCAGGCCGCCGCCTGCGTTTTTTTTGGCTCAAATCCCGTTTTGCGGTCACACACGAGGATGCTCAGATACAGCAGCACAAGGCAGCCAAACAGATAGTACGGCAGCCAGGAGAAGCCGATCCGCTCTCCGGCCAGCCCGACGAGCGGCGGCATGAGCGTTGCGCCGAGGTACGCCGCGGCCATCTGCAGGCCGATGACCGCCTGGGAATATGCCGCGCCGAAGCGCCGGGGCGTAATGTGGATGAGGTTTGGAAACACCGGCGCGCAGCCCAGACCGAAGAGCAGCAGTCCCGCGAGCGAGAACCCTTGCGATAGTGGAAGCGCAAGCAGCAGCGCGCCAAGCGCCGCGATCAGCAGCCCCGCGTGGATCAGCGTCCGCTCCCGCACCCGAACGGCAAACACCCCCGAGAGCATCCGCCCACCCATGATGCCGAAGAAGAACAGCGAGCCCCAGCTTGCGGCCACGCTCGGATCGACGCCGCGTACATCCACAAAATACGTCGCCGCCCAAAGGCCGACGCTGGCCTCGCCCGCACAGTAAAAGAAGAAGGATAGCACCGCGTAGATCGCGCCGCGCCTCCGGATTGCCGCGCGGTTGTCGATCTCGATCGGCCCGCCCAGCAGCTCGTCCTGCGAGGCGTGGGACACCCTGCCCCAGAGCGGCAGCGTGAGAAACATGACCAACGCCAGCGAGAGCTGGAGGATGGAGACCAGCCGATAGCCCCCCTGCCAGTTGCCGTTTTGTTTGAGGAAGTGGGACATGATCAGCGGGCTGATCGTCGCCCCGACGCCCCAGAAGCTATGCAGAAAGCTCATGTGGCTCGCCTTGTAGTGCAGCGCCACGTAGTTGTTCAGCGCCGCGTCTATCGCGCCGCCGCCCAGCCCGAGCGGCACGGCGAGCAGCAGCAGCACGACGAAGCTATTCGTAAACGAGATCGCCAGCAGCGCGCACGCGGTGAGCAGCACGCATGCCGCGGTCACCCCGCCCGTGCCGAAGCGCCGGATGACGCGGACGGATATGAGGCTGGAGACCACCGTGCCGATCGTGATGCCGATGGAGACGAATCCCGCGTAGGAGACGGGCGCGCCCAGCTGCGCATAGGCCACGGGCCACGCCGCGCCGAGCAGCGAATCCGGAAGGCCGAGGCTGATGAACGCGAGATAGATGATGACAAGTAAAATGGTAGCCATGCGCGTATTCTACCGGGTTTTGCCGCACTTGAAAAGGGGCAGTTTGCCGCACGGCGAAAAAATGCTCAAATCAAAAAGGATCGTTACATGAAAACCGCACCTGCGCGTTCACAAAAATGTTGCCGCGGCGTCGTGGCGTTTGCCGCGTGATTCAGGTATACTCTTTGCTATGCAACAGACAGATTCGACCAAACCCCGTTCGATCGCCGCGCGATGGCAAAAGCGGCTCGCCGTTGCTTCGGTTGTGGTGTTTTTCCTCGTACTCGCGCTGCTGGCGGTGTTCGTCGGCGGGCCGATCATCCGCACGCTGGGCGAGCCGGCGGCGTTTCGTGCATGGGTGGATGCGCGCGGATTCTGGGGCCGGGCGCTGTTTATCGGCGTTATGATGCTGCAGGTGATCATTGCGTTTATTCCGGCCGAGCCGTTTGAGATCGCCGCGGGTTACGCCTTCGGCACGCTCTGGGGTACTGTGCTGGTTTGGCTCGGACTCGTGCTCGGCACGACGATCGTGTTTCTCTTCGTGCGCAAGGTCGGCGTCCGGGCGGTTGAGATCTTCTTTCCGCGCGAACGGATCGATGCGCTCAAGTATCTGCACGACGAAAAGACGCTTAACATCACCGCGTTTCTCCTGTTTTTGATCCCCGGCACGCCAAAGGACCTGCTGACCTATGCCGCGGGGCTTACGAAGATCCGCCTGGTGCCGTGGGTGGTACTCACCAGCATCGCGCGGATCCCGTCCATACTGACCTCCACCATCAGCGGCAGCGCGCTGGGGCTGGGCCGATACGGCCTCGCCATCATCGTCTTCGCCGCGACCGCGCTCGCCTCGGGCATCGGCATCCTTCTCTATCAGCGCGCGCAGAAGAAGCGTGCTCTGCATGAAGCGGGGGCGCTGCTTGCGAGCCGGCCTCTGCCGGAGTACCGCACGGAGGAAAGCGCCGTCGTGCAGGACGCGCCGGAAGGACCCTGCGCGCGCCCCTAGGTCCGGTTTTGCGGCCAAGAACGGCGGCACGGCGGGGGAGGGATGCCGCACATCATAGCGCAATTTTGAACGGGCGTTTTGCAGTCGAACGCACGCGCTCATGCATCGGCGCATATGCGCTGCCAAACGCCGCCTGTATAGATATTCTTCGCTTTTTTGTGCATATTCACGGTTCTATCCACACCATCCACAGACTTATCCACATCATTCGGCTTAGATCTGCGCGTTTTTCCGAAGTTTTCCACACAATCCCGCTTGAATACCGAAGAGGCGTTGTGGAAATATTCCATTCTAAAACTACGCGCGGCACACATCCGCTATGCAAATATGGCGGAAGTGTGTACTGCGAATTTTGCAAGTTTTGCAGTCAAAACTACATTGTAAAAGACCAAACGAGACAAAAACATGGTAAAAATCCTTCTCCTGACGATGGGGTTCCCCCACCGTGGTTATTGCCGCGTTTTGGCGGGCGCGCGGGAAACCGGCGACTTACCGTTGCGTGGCGTCGTGTTTTTTACCCGCGCATGCAAAAAAACGGGCGCGCAGTTCTATGCGCACCCGAAAAATGGCACTGCGCTCTATGCGAGCGCTTCCTCGATCGAAAGATACGGCACGGCGTTGAGCGAGAGCGCATCCGGCCGGCCGTGGAGGAGCTTGCCGTAGGCCGCGCTGCCGACCATGGCAGCGTTGTCTGTACAATAGGCAAAATCGGGGCGGTAAAACGCGATGCCGGCTTCCTCTGTCCGCTTTTCCATGGCAGCGCGCAGCGCGCGGTTGGCCGAGACGCCGCCGGCGAGCGCGAGCTTGGTGCCCGCCGCGCCGGGCTGCGCCTGCGCGGCGCGGACGGCCTTTTCCGCGAGGATATCCACCACCGTCTTTTGAAACGAAGCGGCGAGATCCGCGGGGTTCACCGCCTCGCCGGCCTGGGCGGCGTTGTGGAGGCGGTTGACCACCGCGGTCTTGATGCCGGAGAAGCTGAAGTCGAACCCTTCGCCTTCGTTGAACGCGGAGTGGAAGCGATAGCGGTTCGGGTCGCCCTGCATTGCGAGTCTTTCAAGGTTTGGTCCGCCGGGATACGGCAGCCCCAGCGCGCGCGCAACCTTGTCAAACGCCTCGCCCGCAGCGTCGTCCCGCGTGCGTCCGATGAGCCGGTAGCGCCCGCAGTCCTCCGCCACGATGATGTGGCTGTGCCCGCCGGAGGCCACGAGGCAGGTAAACGGGGGCTCCAGTTCGGGATAGCTCAGGTAGTTCGCCGCGATGTGGGAGGCGATGTGATGCACGCCGAGAAACGGCAGCCCCGCCGCATAAGCCAGCCCCTTGGCGTAGCTCAGCCCCACCAGCAGCGCGCCCACGAGGCCGGGCCCGTTCGTCACGGCGACGGCGTCCAGCCCGTCGAGCCCCAGGCCGGCTTCCTCCAGCGCGCGCAAAACCACGCCGCCGATCTTCTGCACGTGGCTGCGCGAGGCGATCTCCGGCACCACGCCGCCAAACGGCGCGTGCAGCGGGATCTGCGTATACACGACGTTGGAGAGCACCGTCCGCCCGTTTTCCACAACGGCGGCGGCCGTCTCGTCGCAGGATGTCTCGATTGCAAGTATGCGCGCATGCCGCTTTTGCCGCAGACCGGCCAGCTTATCCTGCACGGCGCATTCGTAGTGTGTCATGGAAAATCGCCCAACCTCGGTTTGGATTTTGCGGAAGGCTCAGTCATCCAGAAAGCCCGTGTCGTCATGCACGTTTGCCTTCTTTTGCGGTTTGGCCGCCGTCTTTTGCTGCGGCTGCGTGCTGCGCTTCTTCTCCTGCGGCGTTGTCTGCGCGCTGCGCTTCGGCGCCGGTGCGGGGCTGCTTTGCTGCGCTTTTGCGGCGGCCTTCGCCGCGGCACGCTTGCGCGCGCGTTTCTCCTCGCGCAGACGCTCCTGCTCCGCTGTCTGCGCCGCGGCCTGCTTCTTTGCCTTGGCGGCAGCGGCGCGGGCGCGTTTTTCGGCGAGGCGTTTGTCCTCCTCCAGGGCGCGCTTGGCGTCCAGACGCGCTTTTTTGCGCGCGGCGGAGGCGTTTTCACGCGCCTTCTTGCGCGCCAGCGTGGCCGCGCGGCGATGCTTGTACGCGTCGGAAGAAAACACGAGCGCGAGTATGCTCAGCGCGATCAGTGCGGCGATGACGATGCCCGCGTAGAGCCCTACCCGCCCGACGATATCCGCAAAGATGCTCTCCGGCAGCATATTGATCATGCGGCTCTGCGTTCCGTCGAAGAGCCACAGGTCGTTCCAGAAGAGCATCTCGTGAAAAAACGTCCAGAAATTCGAAAAATCGAGCGCAGCCCAGGTGCCGAGAAAACCGAAGATCAGCAGGAATACGAATGAGCCGGAGAGGTATCCCTGCGCGATGTACTGCGGCGCTTTGTGAAAATTCGTCACCGCCGCAAAGAGGAAGAGAATCAGCATGACCAGCACGCCGATGTCCCGATAGGAAGCGATCGTCGTATAGAGCTGGCGCACGTCGGCCATGTGCTCCGCCTCCTGCGGGTAGTCGAACATCTGCGCCTGCTCGCCGTTGATCGTGACCGCGATATTGATATCGTCCGCATCCCCCTCCATATAGTCCACGAGGCGGTTGAAAGACGCGACGAGGTCAGAGTTGCTGATGCCCATCTTGGAGCTGATGGCCAGCTTTGTAAACTCGTTGTTGACAAATGTCTCGTCGTTGACGACGAGCCCGATCGAGGTAAACACCACGATCAGAATCAGCAGAATCGATGCCAGCGTCGCCATGCCGACGGAAATGAGCTTTCTCATGAATCCAGTTCTCCTTCAACGAAACAGGTTGCCGCCCCCTTTGTGGAGGGCGCTTTTTGCAATCGATGTTATCAATATGAAATAAGACCGTATCGGGCTGCGCCTTCCCCCTTTTACCGCGCGGCGAGGGGCTGGTTTTCCAGGCGACCATGCGGGCGGCGCGGCTTCTTTGCGGCCTTTTGCGCGCAGCGCTATTATAGCACAGCGGCGGTTTTTCTGCCGAAAAAAGCGCAATCTGTTGCAGATTTGCCGCAAATCCGGCAAAACGCGCTACGTTTCGAGGATTATACCACAACAGCCGTCCGCATAACAGACGCGCGCCGCTTCTGGTTTCATTTTCCAAATCACGAAGCAGGGGAAAAGCTTGCCAGTCGAAAAAAACCACGGTAAAATGTAAAAAAATCGAAATCGCATTCCTGCGGGCGGATATCCTTCTGCGCGGCGCCCGCAATCATTACTATAGCGCGCACGCATGCGCGCGGAAACGAGGCAACACATGAGTTACCGAATCTTTACCGACGCGACCAGCGACCTGCCGGCGACGTTTGCCGAGCAGCTGCATGTGACCGTGCTTCCAATGGGATTCACCATGGAGGAGAAGGAGTATTTCTATATTCCCGGCCGGTCGGATATGCCGATCGAGACCTTCTTCGAAAAAATGCGCGCGGGTGTCGCGGCAACCACGGCGCAGGTGAATACTTTTGCGTTCGTCGAGGCGTTTGAACCGGTACTGCAGGCCGGCGAGGACGTGCTCTACATCGGCTTTTCCTCCAAGCTCTCCGGCACGGTACAGTCCGCCTTTCATGCCGCCGAGGAGCTCGGCGCGAAGTATCCGGATCGCAAGGTCATCGTCATCGATTCCCTTGCCGCTTCCCTTGGCGAGGGGCTGATGGTCTACTATGCCGCGCGTAAGCACGGCCAGATGCGCCTCGAGGAGCTCGCTGCCTGGGTGGAGGAGAACAAGCTGAAGTTTGCCCACTGGTTCACGGTGGACGACCTCGTCTACCTCAAGCGCGGCGGGCGGATCGGCGGCGCGACGGCGGCCATCGCCACCATCCTCAACATCAAGCCAGTCATGCATGTGGACAACGAGGGCGCGCTCGTGGCGGTCGAAAAAGTACAGGGCAGGAAGAAATCCCTGCGCGCGCTGTTTGAGCATATGGAGAAGACCGTGGACACAAGCGCGACGGACACTGTTTTCATCGGCCACTGCGCGGCAAAGGCGGATGCGGAATACGTCGCGGGGCTGGTGCACGAGGCATACCCGGATATGCTGATCCATATCGACGATATCGGCACGAGCATCGGCGCGCATTCCGGCCCCGGTACCATCGCGCTTTTCTTCATCGCAAGCGAGCGGTAACCCATCGCCAGAAAGGCGGGGTTTCGTGTGATCCAGGCGGGCGGCGGGCGGCCGTCCGTCTTGCTTTTTTTCCGGGCGGGTTCGTCCGGGGCGGATGAAGATTCGCCGGCGGCGCAGCCGCATGCGCTTGTAAACGCGCGCCGTTGGGGCTAAAATAAAAGAACAAAACACCGCTGCTGCGCGGCGGACGATATGGAGGACGCATGGAACCGATTTATATTACGGGGCATCGAAATCCGGACACGGACTCCATCGTCGCGGCGATCTCCTACGCCATGCTCAAAAATGCGCTGGGCGAGCGCGCCTATACGGCGGCGCGCATCGGCGAGCTGAGCGATCAGACGGAGATGCTGCTGCAAAAGTTCGGCTTTCCCGCGCCGATGCTGCTGCGCAACGTGCGCACGCAGGTTTCGGACCTGGACTATGACACGCCGCCCATCCTCTCTGCGGCGGTCAGCGTGTTCCACGCCTGGCAAACCCTTGTGACGGACTCCGCCGGTGTGCCGACGCTGCCGGTGACGGACGAGGATGGCCGCCTCTATGGCATGCTCACGCCGGAGGAGATCGCGGCCTACGACATGCGCTTTGTCAAGAGCAGCCGGATCGAAAACATTCCGCTTTTCAACCTGCTGGCCTGTCTGGACGGGCGGCTCGTCTCCGCAGACACGCAGCAGGCCGTGCTCTCCGGTTCGCTGGTCGTCGCGCTGCCGACGCATGCGGGCCCGCCGCAGATCACGCAGGATAGCGTCGTGCTCTGCGGCAACCAGCCGGAGGTGATCGCCCGCGCGCTGGAGCGGCGCGCCGCCGCGCTCATCGTGTGCGAAAGCGAGGTAGATGCGCAGCTCGCGTCCGCCGGGCACGGAACCTGCGTCATCTCCACGCCGTTTGACGCATATACCGCGTCGCGCCTTGCCGTTCTCGCCGTGCCGGTTTCGCATATCTGCCGCAGGGAGAACCTCGTCTCCTTCCATCTGACGGACTATCTCGACGACGTGCGCGAGGCTACGCTTAAGTCGCGCTACCGCAGCTATCCCATCCTCGACGGGGATGACCGCGTGGTCGGTACGCTCTCGCGCTTTCACTTGCTGCGCCCCAAGAGAAAGCGCGTGGTGCTGGTGGACCACAACGAGCTGCACCAGTCCGTGCCCGGGCTGGAGCAGGCGGAGATTCTGGAGATCATCGACCACCACCGCCTTGCCGAGGTGGAGACGGACGCGCCGGTCTATGTGCGAAACGAGCCCGTAGGCAGCACCTGCACCATCATCACGAGCATGTATTTCGAGCGCGGTGTGATGCCGAGCAAGAAGCTCGCAGGGCTGCTCGCCGCCGCTATCGTAACCGATACCGTCGTATTTAAGTCCCCCACCAGCACGGCCATAGACCGCGCGATGGCGCAGCGCATGGCGAAGATCGCGGGGCTGTCGCTCGAGGCGCTGGGGCAGGAGATCTTCTCCGTTTCCCCGACGGAGGCGCACGATCTCGACGCGCTCTTCTTTGCGGACTTCAAGCAGTTTCAAATCGCGGGCCACTCCATCGGCATCTCGCAGATCACATCGCTGGATACCGAGGCGCTCTCGGTGCGCAAGGCGGAGTTTATCGCGCTCATGGAGCGCGAAAGCGAGCAGCATAGCTACGATATGATGCTGCTGATGCTGACCGACGTGCTCAAGGAGGGCTCGCAGCTCATCGTCGTTGGAGATCTGGACTCGATCGAGCTGGCGTTCAACGCCTCGTTTAAGGAAAACACCGCGTTTTTGCCGGGCGTGATCTCCCGCAAAAAGCAGGTCGTGCCCGCGCTGTCGCTGCTCTGGGGCTGAGCATGCGCCGTCGGCCCGGCCGATACACCGATACACAGGAGGAAAGAATATGCAGCTGACCATAGACGGCATCGCAACTGAAGTCGCGGCGGGCGAGCGCCTTTTGGATATCGTTCGCCGGCTGGACCTCGACAGTGCGGATTTGAAAACGCGCCCGCTCGCGGCCAACATCGCGGGGGAGACCTTCACGCTCAACTATGTCCCGTTGCGCGCGGACAGCGCGGGAAATGGCCACGGCGCACCGCTTCGCCGCGCCATACGCGCATCGGGCGGCGTGGTGACGCTGCTGCGCTATGACAGCGCGCGCGGCAACCGGGTCTATGAGCGCACGATGTTGTTTGTCTTCCTCCTCGCCATGCGCGAGCTCTACCCAAAGACGCGTGTGCGCATCAACTACGCGGTCGGCGCGGGGCTCTTTGCCAGCGTGGGCGAAGGGCAGCGCCTGAGCCAGCAGGACGTCGACCGCATCAAAAAGGCCATGCGCGAGATCGTATCCGCCGATCTCACGCTGGAGCGTAAGCGCGTGGATATCGACGACGCGATCGACTTCTTTTCCGCGGATGGGCAGGAAGATAAGGTGCGCCTGCTGAAATACCGCCAGTTTTCCTATTTCGACGTATATCGGCAGGACGACTATGTGGACTACTTTTATGGTGAAATGGCGCCGAGCACGGGCTATGCTTCGGTCTTTGACCTGCAGGCGCAAAAGGGCGGCCTGCTGCTGTTGCGTCCTTCGGCGGCGGATCCCAATAAGCCTGCAAGGCACGTCTCCCTGCCGCGGCTTGCCGGCATCTTCTCCGAGAGCGAGGAGTGGGGCAGGCTTATGCACTGCGCCGTGGTGGCCGACCTCAACGATATGGTGCTCAGCGGCGAAGTGCGCACGCTGATTCGCGTCAACGAGGCGCTGCACGAAAAGCGCTTCGCCCAGCTGGCGGACGAGATCGTTCGCCGCGGCGCGCGCGCCATCCTCATCGCCGGGCCGTCGAGCAGCGGCAAGACCACGAGCGCAAACCGCCTCTGCACGCAGCTGCGCGTCCACGGAAAGACGCCCGTTCTGGTATCGCTGGACGACTACTACCTCAACCGCGAACAGCTCGTGCCCGGGCCGGACGGAACGATCGACCTCGAGGATATCGCGACTCTAGACATCCCGCAGTTCCAGGAGGATCTCACCCGCCTGCTTCGCGGTGAAGAGGTGGAGCTGCCGCGGTTTGACTTCATCCGCCAGCAGCGCTGCGCGGCGGGGCATAAGCTGCGCGTGGACGAGAGCACGCCGTTGGTGATAGAGGGGCTGCACGGGCTCAACCCGCTGCTGCTGCCGGAGACGGTCGATAAAAAGCTGCTCTTCCGGCTCTATGTCTCCGCGCTGACCACGCTCAACCTCGACGACCACAACCGCGTGCCCACCACATATCTGCGGCTGATCCGCCGCATGGTGCGCGACCACGAGACGCGCGGCGCCTCCGTCGAGCGCACGCTCTCCATGTGGGACAGCGTGCGCGCGGGCGAGGAGAAGTGGATCTTCCCGTTTCAGGAGGACGCGGACGCGCTGATCAACACCACGCTCATCTATGAGCCGGCCGTGCTGAAAAAGCATATCTTCCCGCTGCTGAGTACGGTGCAGCCCGAGAGCGCATACTATGACGAGGCGCGGTCCATCGTAAAATTTCTCAACTATTTCGTCGAGGCGAACGTGGAGGATGAGATCCCGCCCACATCGATTCTGCGCGAGTTCATCGGCGGAAACACCTTCTACCGTTGAGGCATACGGCGGCGGGAATGCTGCTTTTTGACATAAACATATATACATATTTCACAAAAAGTCGGCGTTTTCGTTACAAACCCGTTAAGAAAGAGAAAACGATTCGACACGCTTGTTGACTTTATACGGGCGCATCCGTATGATGGTATCAGTCCATGAAACTCCCGTTTCATCCGAATCTGGCACTCCGATTAATTAGGAGGAATTACAAAATGAAAAAGAACCTGCTTCTCAAGGCGTCGGCGCTGCTGACTATGCTCGTGCTCGCCTTCGTCGTCGTCGGCTTGCCCGGCACGGCACTGGCTGCCGTCAGCGCCGTGACCATCACGCCAGGGGCCGGCCAGTCCTACACGATTCCCGTCGGCGGAACGGTTGATCTCACCGCTACGCTGACCGGCACGGCGGACGGCACAATGACGTATGCCTGGTCGGCTCCGACCGGCGGCGCAAACGTCTCCTTCTCCAGCGTCGATGCCGCCACAACCACGGTTACGGGGCTGAACCCGGGCACAAGCGCAACGATCCGAGTGGCTGCGACCGAAACCCCCGGAGGGACATATACCAGCGCTGACATCACCATCACGGTATCGACGATGGGCATCAGCGCCACCACCCTCAATCTCGAGGGCGGCTCTTCCCAGACGCTCACCGTCAGCAACGTTGCCACCGGCAGCACGACTGCCTGGACGTCAAACGACACCAACGTCGCAACGGTTGACCCGACAAGCGGCCTTGTGACCGCAGTCGGTGCAGGCTCGGCGACGATTACGGCGACGAACACCGCGGGCTCCACGACGCCGCAGGTCAAGACCTGCACCGTCAACGTCACGCCGATCATCACCATCACGCCAACCTCGCAGGCGCTCACCACGGTGGGGGCGACGCAGAGCGTGCAGCTCAAGGTGCAGTACGGCGGGAACCTGATCACCGCATCCTCCGGCGTATCCTGGAGCAACAGTGTCCCGACTGCCGGAAGTCTGACCACCGCGCCGACTTCGTTTACGGTCGTCAACCCCACGGAGATGACTGCAACCGCCACCTTCCAGGCGGCCAGCGTGAGCGCGCCCAAAACGACCGTCATCCGCGCTACGATCTCCGGCGCCGGAAGCTACAGCACCTATAAAGACTCCACCATCACCGTGCGCACCAGCCGCTATCTCACGCTCGAGGGCGATACCGCGCTCAATAAGAGTGACCGCTACGGCGACTATACGCTCACGCTGCACGAGGCCGACGGCTCAGTGGTCACCAGCGACAGCACCAGCACGGCGCATTGGAGCTGGTCCTCCTCATATCTGTCGATCTCCAGCGCATCGCTCAACAGCAACCGCGCCAAGATGACAAACGGTGTAGCGAAAATCCAGCTCTACGCGCGCTACAACACCCCGACGGCCGGCACGACGCTCTACGCTTGGATCAACAGCGAAACGGGCAACAAGGTGCCGATCGTCATCCAGATCTCCGGCCTGGCTTCGCTTCCGCAAACAGGGCAGGATATGACGCTGGTCTATATCCTGGGCGGCTCGGCCGCGGCGCTCCTCGCCGCAGCGGGGGTTTGGTATGGCATCCGTAAAAAGCGCACCGCGGCATAAGCGGGAAGAGACGAGCGGACCGCCTGCCATCCGAAGGGAACACCACGCATCTGGAAACAAGGGAAACCGCCGTGAGCTGCGCGCCATCCGTGCGCTCGGGCTCACAGCGATCCTGCTCGGCGTCGTAGCTCTGGTTTTGCTTGGCATCAAGCTCTTCGAAGGGGAAGCTGCGGCAAGCAATGCCGACGCGCTGCTCGAAGCCTATAAGGCGCAGGCGACGGTTCAACCTACCGCCTCGTTTACGCCGGAAGCGACGCAGAGCGCAAGCCAGGATCCGTTTGCCACGCCCGATCCGAGCGAGGAGGGCTATGAGCAGACCGCAGCGGACGCAAACGCAGCCGCGGTGGCGAACGAGCACCTTGCGGACGACGGCTCGGTGAACGAAGCCACCGAGTCCGGCGAATACGTGCAGCCGGATGCGCCGGAAAACTCCGCAGCCCTCGATGAGACCATTCAGAAGATCATCAAGGCCACGGGGGACGACGGGCTGATCGGCATCCTGGAGATCCCGGAGATCGATCAGGAGCTGCCCATCATTGGCAAGTGGTCGTATAAGCTGCTCAAGATCTCGATCTGCCGCTATAAGGGGCCGGATCCAAACGAAAAGGGCAATCTGGTTCTGATCGGGCACAACTACAAGAGCGGCGCGCATTTTGGTGACCTGAGCGAGCTCTCGGTCGGAAGCGAGCTCTTCCTGACCAATGCGGACACGGGCGAGCGCGTACGCTATGAGGTGTATCAGATCAAATCGATCGCACCGGATGCGTTCAGTGAGCTGGATTCCTACCGCGGAACGGCAGGACTTACGCTCATGACCTGCAAGAACAACGGCACAAACCGCTTGCTTGTACGCTGCGAGCAAAAAGACGCGGCCTGACAAGCATAGAAGCCGAGTACAAACGCAAATACCATAAAC
>JAEWQH010000075.1 GCA_023399275.1 Bacillota bacterium | reverse complement strand
TGGCTTCGCCCTGCTGCGCCAGCGCCATCGTGATCGCCGCCGTCAGCGTCGTCTTGCCGTGGTCAACGTGGCCTATCGTGCCGATGTTGACGTGCGGCTTATTCCGTTCGAATTTTGCCTTTGCCATAAAAAATCTCCTTTTTTCTGATTCAATTGCTTGAAATAAACCGGTTCCGGTGCGTTCGCCGCAAGCGGCGAAACAGCCGTGTTACAGTTTGTAATTATTTTTGCCCACAACCGTGTCGGCGATGGATTTAGGCACCTCTTCATAATGCGCAAACTGCATCGTGAAGGTTCCGCGCCCCTGTGTGCGGCTGCGAAGGTCGGTGGCGTAGCCAAACATCTCGGAGAGCGGCACAAGCGCGTCGATCACCTGAACATTCTGGCGGGTCTCCATGCCGCTGAGCTTCCCGCGGCGTGCGGTGATGTTGCCCATCACGTCGCCGAGGTAATCCTCCGGCACGAGCACCTCTACCTTCATCATCGGCTCGAGCAGCGCGCACTGCGCCTTCTCCAGCGCTTCTTTGACAGCCAGTGATCCTGCGATGGTGAACGCCATCTCGGAGGAGTCCACCTCGTGGTAGGAGCCATCGAGCAGCGTCGCCTGCACGTCGACCACCTCGTAGCCACCAAGCTTTCCGCTCTTAAGCGCCTCGCGCATACCCTTGTCGACCGCCGGGATGTACTCCCGCGGAATCGCGCCGCCGACGATTTTGTCGACGAACTCATATCCCGCGCCCGGCTCACGCGGAGCAAGCTCGATAACGCAGTGGCCGTACTGGCCGCGTCCGCCGGACTGGCGAACATAGCGGCTCTCCACCTTGACGGGGGCTTTGATGCTCTCCTTATAGGAAACCTGCGGGTTGCCCACGCGCGCCTCCACATGGAACTCGCGGATCAGGCGGTCCACGATGATCTCCAAATGCAGCTCACCCATGCCGGCGATGATGGTCTGGCCCGTCTCCCCGTCCGTATAGGTGCGGAACGTGGGATCTTCCTCGGCAAGCTTGACGAGCGCTAAACCCATCTTTTCCTGGCCAGCCTTCGTCTTTGGCTCGATGGCAACCTGGATGACAGGATCCGGAAAATCCATGCTCTCCAGCAACAACTGATGGTTCTCCACGCAGAGCGTGTCGCCCGTTCCCGTGTCCTTCATGCCGACGAGGGCGACGATATCGCCCGCATGCGCTTCTTCGATTTCGGTGCGGGTATCGGCATGCATCATCATGATGCGGCCGACGCGCTCGCGCTTGCGCTTGCTCGCGTTGTATACGTAGGAGCCGCTCTTGAGCGTGCCGCTGTAGACGCGGATGAACGAGAGCTTGCCGACATAAGGGTCGGAAAGGATCTTAAACGCCAGTGCCGCAAACGGCGCGTCATCGCGCGGTTCGACGACGATCTCGCCCGTGCCGTCCATATTCGTCCCCTTGGCGGGTTCGATATCCAGCGGACTGGGCAGATAGTTTACAATCGCGTCGAGCAGCGGCTGAACGCCCTTGTTGCGATAGGACGTACCGCAGGTGACAGGTACGATTCTGCCGGAAAGCGTCGCCTTGCGGATGCAGGGAATCAGCTCTTCCGCCTTGAACCATTCGCCGCCAAAATACCGCTCCATCAGGTTTTCGTCTTCTTCGATGATGGAGTCCAGCAGCTTGGCGCGCTGTTCCTTGACCAGCGGGAGCATGTCCGCAGGAATCTCCTCCTCGCGCACATCCGTGCCGTCGTCGTTGTAGTAGACCTCCGCCTTCATCGACACAAGATCGATGATGCCGCGGAAATCCGCCTCGGAACCGATGGGCAACTGGATGGGCAGCGCGTTTGCGCCGAGGCGCTCGCGCATCATCTGGCAGACGTTGTCGAAATTCGCACCGGTGATATCCATCTTGTTGACGTATGCGATGCACGGCACGCCGTACTTCCTCGCCTGGCGCCAGACCGTCTCGGACTGCGGCTCTACGCCACCCTTGGCGCAGAAGACCGCGACCGCGCCGTCGAGCACGCGAAGAGAACGCTCGACCTCCATCGTGAAGTCCACGTGGCCCGGCGTGTCGATGATGTTGATGCGGTGCAAACGCCAGTAAGCGGTCGTCGCGGCGGACATGATCGTGATGCCGCGCTCCTGCTCCTGAACCATATAATCCATGGCGGCTGCGCCCTCGTGCACCTCGCCGATCTTGTGAATCTTGCCCGTATAGTACAAAATCCGCTCGGTCGTGGTGGTTTTGCCGGCATCGATGTGCGCCATGATCCCGATATTGCGGGTCTTTTCCAGTGAAGTATCTCTTGGCAAAATCGTTTCCCTTTACTCGTTTTCAAGTGGTCCTAACAGTATTGCGCGGGTCTGCGGTTCGGATTGACTGCTCCGAACCGCAGGCCCGTGGCTGTTGATTCCTGAATTGCTTCCCGTAGTCACGCCGCTTTCGCGTAGGCGACCCGGGACAACCCCCTTCGTGTGCAAGCCGTCCGGCGAAGCCGCAGCTTACCAGCGATAGTGCGCGAACGCCTTGTTCGCTTCGGCCATCTTGTGGGTGTCTTCCTTCTTTTTGAAGGCGCTGCCCTGACTGTTGGCTCCGTCCATGATCTCGCCAGCCAGCCGTGCGCTGATGGTGCGCTCGCCGCGCTTGCGCGCAAACGCCACGAGCCAGCGCAGGCCGAGTGTCTGCCGACGCTCGGTGCGGATCTCGATCGGCACCTGATAGGTGGCGCCGCCGACACGGCGGGCCTTGACCTCGAGCACAGGCATGATGTTGTTCATCGCCTGCTCAAAGACTTCACCCGGTTCACGGCCGGTCTTTTCACGAATGGACTCAAACGCATCGTACACCGCCTTTTGGGCGACGCCGCGCTTGCCGTCGAGCATGAGCTGGTTGATGAGCTTGGTCACGACCACGCTGTTGTAGATCGGGTCGGCCAGTACTTCACGCTTGGGGATAAATCCTCTTCTCGGCATATTTCGACCCTCCCTTATTTCTGTTTCTGCTGCTTCTTCGCGCCGTAGAGCGAGCGGCTCTGCTTGCGATTGGCAACGCCCGCGGTATCAAGCGCGCCGCGGACGATGTGGTAACGAACGCCCGGGAGGTCCTTGACGCGGCCGCCGCGGATGAGCACGACCGAGTGCTCCTGCAGGTTGTGGCCGATGCCGGGGATATAGGCGGTGCCCTCGAGTCCGTCGGTCAGACGGATACGGGCAATTTTACGCAGCGCGGAGTTCGGCTTTTTCGGGGTCATGGTACGGACCGCCGTGCAAACGCCGCGGCGCTGCGGGCACTGTTTCAGAATAGGAGCCGTGGATTTGTACTCCACCTGCTCTCTGCCTTTACGAACCAACTGGTTAATGGTCGGCATGAATCAATCTCCTTCAATCTTTGTCGTATCAAACATATCTATCTCGATTACCGCTCCCTGCAACCCCTGTAGGGAGCATTGTATCCCGTAGCGACCGCTCTGCAGATGATCTTACCCGATTTGTGTCAGATCGCGGTCAACGCGGCGTCCGTTTCCTGTAAAACCGGGCAAAGCCAGCATGTCTTGCGCAGTCTTGCGAAAACAGGAACCGCCAACGCAGTATTTTATCAGCATTGTTGCAGCTTGTCAAACGCTTTCTTTCGGAGCCGGGGCGCTTCCAATATATGGTATCCCGCGCCGGATGACCTCCACAATTTCAAGCAACCGGCTCTTCGCCCTCCGCCGTTCCGAGGCCCCTTGCCAGCCTGCTCTTGGAAAAGAGCAGCTTGGTGCGGCTCTTGGCGGTGATCGGCGTCCAGCCCTTTTGCGTCATCTCCACGACGACGGGATGACGCATCACATCCGTCTCCATCTCCTTCGCCCAGGCGCGCTCAAGCGCATCGGTCACGACTTTACCGAGGATGACCCCGACGAGTACGCTCACAATCCACGCGCCGAACGGCGCAAACATCGAAAGATCCACCAGCGGGTTGCGAACCGCGTCCAGCGAGAGCGCAAACAGCGCGGCGAGGCCGATCACAACGGGGATGAGCATCGGCAGATACTCCATCGTCAGAAACCGCCTGCGGCACTTGGGGCAAACGCCCATCTGCAGGGGGATCATGGTGCCGATGCGCGCGGTGCGCTTGCCAAAAAGCCACTTCTGCACGCGCCGCGGCTCCGGGTGCGCCATATCGAGGATGGCGTAGCCGCGCCGTTTCCCCCTGACCGGCGTCTTGCAGAACTGGCAGTCGCGCGATTCAAACAGCCGCGCGACGCCGCCTTCCGGCAGGAGCGTTTCGTAGAGGTCGAGGTCGCTGGTGATCTCGCCTTTGTTCGCCACGTCGCGTACCGTGCAGGCCGCGCAGGCGTGCATGTTCAGCATGGCGCAGTACTTCGTACCGGAAAGCTCGCAGTTTGGGTTGACTGGCAGTTTTTCCATCTCTGCTCCTTTCGGGAGTTGGGCGAATTGGCAAGCCGTCGCGCCGGATATGCTCCGGCGCGGCGGCGCTTGGTTTCATCTGCCGGAATCGCTTGCGCGCCGGCGCGTTACTGCTGCTCCTCGGTCACGACCACGTTGCGGTAGCGCCGCAGCCCGATGCCCGCAGGGATCAGCTTGCCGATGATAACGTTCTCCTTGAGACCCACGAGCGGATCGACCTTGCCCTTGATGGCGGCCTCGGTCAGCACACGCGTCGTCTCCTGGAAGGAAGCCGCAGAGAGGAAGGAGTCCGTCGCGAGAGACGCCTTTGTGATGCCCAGCAGCTTGCGCTTTGCGATGGCAGGCTTGCCCTCCGCCTGAACGACGCGCTCATTCTCCTGCTCAAAGCGGAAGATATCGATAAGCTCCCCCGGCAGCATGCTGGTGTCTCCATTCTCCTCGATCTGCACCTTTCGGAGCATCTGGCGGATGATGACCTCGATGTGCTTATCGGAGATCTCAACGCCCTGCAGGCGGTAGACGCTCTGCACTTCTTTGAGCAAGTAGGCCTGAACGCCCTTGACGCCCTTGATCTTGAGGATGTCGTGCGGATTTACGCTGCCCTCGGTGAGCTCGTCGCCCGCCTCAACCGCGCTCCCGTCCGCAACCTTGAGCTTGCTGCCAAACGGGATGAGGTAGCTCTCGGCTTCCCCGTCCTCGTTGGTCACGACCGCTTCGCGGCGCTTCTTGGAGTCGTCGATATGCACCACGCCGTTGATCTCGCTGATGACGGCAAGACCCTTTGGCTTGCGTGCCTCAAAGAGCTCCTCGACGCGCGGCAGACCCTGCGTGATATCGTCCGCGCTGGCGACGCCGCCGGTATGGAACGTACGCATCGTCAGCTGTGTGCCGGGCTCGCCGATGGCCTGCGCCGCGATGATGCCGACCGCCTCGCCGATGTTGACCGGCGTGCCGGTGGCAAGGTTCGCACCGTAGCACTTGGCGCAGACGCCGCGTTCCGCACGGCAGGTGAACACCGAGCGGCAGTGCACGCTCTTGATGCCCGCCATCTCGATCGCCTCCGCCTGCTCGTAGGAGATCAGCCCGCCCGCCTCGACGATAACCTCGCCGGTTTCGGGGTGGATGACCGGATCGACCGCATAGCGGCCGATGACGCGCGAACGCAGCGGCTCGATGAGCTTGTTGCCGTCCTTGATCTCGGTGAGGACCATCCCCTTGGGCGCCTCGCCGCGAACGGCAAAGCAATCGTCCTCGCGCACGATCACATCCTGCGAAACGTCCACCAGACGGCGGGTGAGGTAGCCGGAGTCCGCCGTGCGCAGCGCCGTGTCGGCCAGACCCTTGCGCGCGCCGTGCGAAGAGATGAAGAACTCCAGAACCGAGAGGCCCTCGCGGAAGTTCGCGCGAATCGGCACCTCGATGATCTGGCCGCTCGGGTCGGCCATCAGGCCGCGCATGCCGGCAAGCTGGCGGATCTGGGCCGTGCTGCCGCGCGCACCGGAGTTGGCCATCATGTAGATCGGGTTGAATTCATCCAACGAGCTCATCAGCGTCTTGGCGACCTGATCCGTCGTCGCTTCCCAGACCTTGATGACGCGCTCTCTGCGCTCGCTGTTGCTGAGCATGCCCTGGCGGAAGAGATCGTCGATCTGCTCCACCTTGTGCTCCGCCTCGGCGATCATCTGCTTCTTCTCGGCCGGCACCTGGATGTCCTGGAAGCCGACGGTGATGCCGCCGCGCGTGGAGTAGGTAAAGCCGAGCTTCTTGATGCGGTCGAGCACCTCGGAGGTGGTCGTGGGGCCGTACTTGCGGTAGCAGCTGTCCACGATGTTGCCGAGGTCCTTCTTCGCAACCAGTTTGTCGATCTCCAACACGAAGAGATTCTCCTCCTTCGTGCGGTCGACCCCGCCAAGATCCTGCGGAATGGCGTTGTTGAAGATCACGCGGCCGACCGTGGTGTCCACGATCTTCCGGCGCTTCTCGCCGTTCCACTCGCGCTCCAGACGGATCTTGACCTTCGCCTGCAGGGAGATGTCGCCGGTCTGGTAGGCCATGACGGCCTCGTTCTCGGAATGGAACACCTTGCCCTCGCCCTTTGCGCCGGGCCGGACCATGGTCAGGTAATAGCAGCCCATGACCATATCCTGCGTCGGGGAGACGACAGGGCGGCCATCCTGCGGCTTTAAGATGTTGTTGCTCGCGAGCATAAGGAAGCGGGCTTCCGCCTGTGCCTCGACCGAGAGCGGCACGTGGACGGCCATCTGGTCTCCATCGAAGTCCGCATTGTACGCGGTGCAGACCAGCGGATGCAGCTTGAGCGCGCGGCCTTCAACGAGGATCGGCTCAAATGCCTGTATGCCGAGGCGATGCAGCGTAGGCGCGCGGTTGAGCAGCACCGGATGATCCTTGATGACCTCCTCGAGCACACCCCAAACAGCCTGGTCGACACGCTCCACCATGCGCTTTGCGCCCTTGACATTCTGCGCGAAGCCGCCCTTGACGAGCTTCTTCATCACAAAGGGCTTAAACAGCTCCAGCGCCATCTCCTTGGGCAGGCCGCACTGGTACATCTGCAGCTCCGGACCGACGACGATGACGCTGCGGCCGGAGTAGTCGACGCGCTTGCCCAGCAGGTTCTGGCGGAAGCGCCCCTGCTTGCCGCGCAGCATGTCCGAAAGCGACTTGAGCGGGCGGTTGCCCGGACCGGTAACGGGGCGGGTGCGGCGGCCGTTGTCGATGAGAGAGTCCACCGCCTCCTGCAGCATGCGCTTTTCGTTGCGCACGATGATATCCGGCGCGCGCAGCTCCAGCAGGCGCTTTAAGCGGTTGTTTCGGTTGATCACGCGGCGGTAGAGATCGTTGAGGTCGCTCGTTGCAAAGCGGCCGCCGTCGAGCTGCACCATCGGGCGGATCTCCGGCGGAATGACCGGAATCACCGTAAGGATGATCCATTCCGGCTTGTTGCCGCTGGTGATGAACGCTTCCACCACCTCGAGGCGCTTGATCGCGTTTGCGCGCTTCTGGCCAGTGGCGTTTTCGATCTCGTCGCGCAGCTCTTTTTCGAGCTTCGGCAGGTCAAGATGGGTCAGCAGCTCGCGGATGGCCTCCGCGCCCATGCCCGCGCGAAACGCCTTGGCGCCATACTGCTCCTGCGCCTCGCGGAATTCCTTATCGGTCAGAATCTGCTTGTAGTTCAGCGGCGTGGCGCCGGGATCGATCACCACGTACGCGCCGAAGTAGAGCACCTGCTCCAGCGCGCGCGGGCTCATATCCAGCAGCATCTTCATCCGGCAGGGAATGCCCTTGAAGTACCAGATGTGGCTGACCGGAACGGCCAGCTCGATGTGGCCCATGCGCTCGCGGCGCACCTTTGCGCGGGTGACTTCCACCCCGCACTTTTCGCATACGATGCCCTTATAGCGCCCGCGCTTATAGCGGCCGCAGTGGCACTCCCAGTCCTTGGTCGGCCCGAAGATGCGCTCGCAGAAGAGGCCGTCTTTTTCGGGCTTGAGCGTGCGGTAGTTGATCGTTTCCGGTTTCTTGACCTCGCCGTGGGACCATTCGAGTATCTTCTCGGGCGATGCGAGCCCGATCTGCAACGCGTCAAAATTCGTCAGTTCAAACACAGTCTATCTCTCCTTGCTGCCGCTCATATCGATAATCGTCATTGGTGACACCCATCCGTTTCTCCCGAAAGGCCTACTCGATCTCTTTGTCGATCTCGAGATCCAGCGTGTCGGAAAGCTCGGCAAGATCTTCGTCCAGCCCGTCGAGCACCTCCTCGGCCTCTTCGATCTCCTCTTCGGTGACCGCCGCCTCGTCTTCCGGCTCGTCGAAGTCCTCGAACTCCTCAAAGTCCTCCAACTCCTCCTCCTCTTCGCCAAGCGGCGCAAAGGAAGGTACGTCCTCAAGGCCTGCGAGGTTGACGTCGAGCGGCGCGGTGTCGTCGTCGTCCTCGTTGATGAAGATCTCGTCCCGCGTGTCGGAAAGCACCTTGATGTCCAGCGCCAGCGACTGCAGTTCCTTGATGAGCACTTTGAACGACTCCGGCACGCCTGCGGGCGGCACGTTGTCGCCCTTTACGATCGCCTCGTAGGTCTTTACGCGGCCAACGACATCGTCCGACTTGACCGTGAGGATCTCCTGGAGGGTATAGGCCGCGCCGTAGGCTTCCAGCGCCCAGACTTCCATCTCGCCGAAGCGCTGGCCGCCGAACTGCGCCTTGCCGCCCAGCGGTTGCTGGGTGACCAGCGAGTACGGGCCGGTCGAGCGCGCGTGGATCTTGTCGTCCACAAGGTGCGCAAGCTTCAGGTAGTACATGTAGCCGACGGAGACGCGGTTTTCAAAGGGTTCGCCGCTGCGCCCGTCGTAAAGCGTCGTCTTGCCGTCCTCGTCGAGTCCGGCTTTGACGAGCAGTTCCTTGATATCCGTCTCGGTCGCGCCGTCGAAAACCGGTGTTGCGATCTTGATGCCGAGGTTCTTGCAGGCCGCGCCGAGATGCAGCTCCAGAACCTGGCCGATGTTCATACGCGAAGGGACGCCGAGGGGGTTGAGCACGATCTGCAGCGGCGTGCCGTCCGGCAGGAAGGGCATATCCTCCTCCGGCAGGATGCGGGAGATGACGCCCTTGTTGCCGTGGCGTCCCGCCATCTTATCGCCGACGGAGATCTTGCGCTTCTGCGCGATGTAGACGCGCACCATCTGGTTGACACCGGGGCTGAGCTCGTCCTTATGCTCGCGGGTGAAGATCTTGACATCCACTACGATGCCGCCTTCGCCGTGCGGTACACGCAGGCTTGTGTCGCGTACATCGCGCGCCTTTTCGCCGAAGATGGCGCGCAGCAAGCGCTCCTCCGCCGTCAGCTCGGTCTCGCCCTTGGGCGTCACTTTGCCGACGAGGATATCGCCGCTGCGCACCTCCGCGCCGGGGCGGATGATGCCGCTTTCGTCCAACTGGGAGAGCGCGTCCTCGCCGATGTTCGGAATGTCCCGCGTGATCTCCTCCGGCCCGAGCTTGGTATCGCGGGCCTCCACCTCGTGCTCCTCGATGTGGATGGAGGTAAACACGTCGTCCTTGACCAGCTTTTCGCTGATGAGAACAGCGTCCTCATAGTTGTAACCCTCCCAGGTCATGAAGCCGATGAGGATATTGCGCCCGAGCGCGATCTCGCCGTTGTCGGTGGATGCGCCGTCGGCGATGACATCGCCCTTCTTCACCACGTCGCCCTTCTTCACGATGGGCCGCTGGTTGAGGCAAGTGCCCTGATTGCTGCGCTGGAACTTCGTGAGCTTATACACGTGCTCCACACCGATCTTGTCGGTGATCGTAATCTCCTTGGCGCTAGCGCGGGTCACCGCGCCGTCCTCGCGCGCAATGAGCACGATGCCGGAGTCGTGCGCCGCCTTGTACTCCATGCCCGTCGCCACAATGGGCGATTCGGGGATGAGCAGCGGAACCGCCTGGCGCTGCATGTTCGAGCCCATCAGCGCGCGGTTTGCGTCGTCGTTTTCCAAAAACGGAATCATGGCCGTCGCAACCGAGACCAGCTGCTTGGGCGAGACGTCCATGTAGTCCACCTCGCTGGGCTTGACCTCGATGAACTGGTCGAGCAAGCGCGCGATGACGCGCTCTCTCTTGAACCAGTGGATCTCCTCGTCGATCGGCTCGTTGGCCTGCGCGACGATGAAGTTATCCTCCTCGTCCGCGGTGAGGTACTCGATCTCGTCGGTGATGATGCGCTTCTTGCCGTCCACGCGGCGATACGGCGCCTCGATGAAGCCGTACTCGTTGATGCGCGCGTAGGTCGAGAGCGAGTTGATCAGGCCGATGTTCGGGCCTTCCGGCGTCTCGATGGGGCACATGCGCCCGTAGTGGCTGAAGTGAACGTCGCGCACGTCAAACGTTGCGCGCTCGCGGTTGAGGCCGCCCGGGCCGAGGGCCGAGAGCCTGCGCTTGTGCGTCAGCTCCGCCAGGGGGTTTGTCTGGTCCATAAACTGGCTCAGCTGCGAGGAGCCGAAAAACTCCTTGATCGCCGCGGTGACGGGGCGGATGTTGATGAGGTTGGAGGGCATCGCCACGTCCATATCCTGCAGGCCCATGCGCTCGCGCACGACGCGCTCGAGCCGGGTCAAGCCCACGCGGATCTGGTTTTGCAGCAGCTCGCCCACGCTGCGGATGCGGCGGTTGCCAAGGTGGTCGATATCGTCCACGCGGCCGACGCCGTAAGGCATGCCGATGAGATAGGAGACCGACGCGATCATATCGTCCGGTATGATATGCCGCGGGATGAGGTCGTAGTAGCGTGCCTTGAGCAGCGCCTTGAGCTCCTCCTGCGTCATGCCTTCGCCGTCCTTGAGCGCGGCCTTGAGGGTAGGCAGGTGCACATCCTCGTTGATGCCCGCCTCTACAGGATCGAAATCCAGCCACTCATTGGCGCGCACGAAGTTGTTGCCGATGACCTTCACGCGGTTTTCGCCAACCATCAGCCAGACCTCGTTGACGCCCGCGTTTTGAATATCCCCCGCGACAAAGCGGTCGATGGTCTGCCCCTCCTCGGCGAGGATTTCGCCGGTAACGGGGTGGACGATCGTCTCCGCCGCGATGTGGTTGCGGATGCGTGCGCGGATGGCGAGCTTCTTATTAAATTTATAGCGGCCGACGCGCGCCAGATCGTAGCGCTTGTCGAAAAACAGCGAGTTGAGCAGCGAGCGAGCGCTCTCCTCCGTCGGCGGTTCGCCGGGACGCTGGCGCTTGTAGATCTCGATGAGGCCCTCCGCCTCGGAATGCGTCGGATCCTTCTGCAGCGTGGCGCTCAGGCGCTCGTCGTCTCCGAAGAGCTCGAGAATCTGCGCGTTGGAGCCGTAGCCCAGCGCGCGTACAAGCGCGGTGATGTGCACCTTGCGCTGGCGGTCGATCTTGACGTAGAGCACGCCGTTGCTGTCGGTCTCGTACTCGAGCCAGGCGCCGCGGTTCGGAATCACCTGCGCCGCAAACAGCTGCTTGCCGACCTTATCGATGCTCTCGGAGAAATAGACCCCGGGCGAGCGAACAAGCTGGGAGACGATGACGCGCTCCGCACCGTTGATGATAAACGTACCCTGCGGCGTCATGAGCGGAAAATCGCCCATGAAGACCTCCTGCTGCTTGACCTCGCCCGTCTCCTTGTTGATCAGCCGGACGGTAACCCGAAGCGGAGCCGCGTAGTTGACGTCGCGCTCCTTGCTCTCCTCCATGGAGTATTTCGGGCTGTCCAGATCGATACGGTAATCGACAAACTCTAACACCAGCTTGCCGGAATAGTCGGTAATCGGGGAAATATCGTCAAAAACCTCTCTCAGGTCCTCCTTCAAAAAACGATAGTACGAATTCTTTTGGATCTCTATCAGATCCGGCATGTCGAGCACTTCCCGAATTCTGGAAAAGCTCTTTCGCGTCTGTCTGCCCATTTGAACGTCATGCATCATCGCGTACTCCCCTTGCCGGCGCGGCCGCAAACCGCGCCTTCGCATTTTTTCTCGTCATATCCTTTGCCGAACCAATATCGCATCAACCGGTAAAAACTGCCCAACCTGCTGTTTTCACGCGTGAGACCCGCTGGAAAACCCGATTTTGGGCATATTTCGACAGTTATGCGATCGTAAGTCAATCACAAATGATATCATCCAAAATCAGGCCTGTCAAGAAAAGATTCTAAAATATATTGCCTTTTTTTGTAATTTTATTATATGATATTGAGAAATGTCCGCGCCGCCGGATTTGCCGGCCAAAGCGGCGTACAGATATCGCCGGCCCGCGGCAAAAGAGCAAGAAAAGCGAGGCAAAAACGAGATGGATCGATCAAGGGAACATGCGCTCTCCACGCTGAAAACGTATACCCAGAGCGACGCGCTGCTGCGGCATGCGTACGCCGTCGAGGGCGTCATGCGCTACTTTGCGCGCGAAGCGGGAGAAGACGAGAACTATTGGGGTACCGTCGGTCTTCTGCACGACGTGGACTACGAGCGGTGGCCGCAGGAGCACCTCAAGGTCGCCCCGCGCCTGCTTTCTGAAGCGGGGTATAATGAGGATTTCGTCCGCGCGGTGCTGTCGCACGGGTGGGGGATCTGTACGGACGTCAAGCCTGAAAAGCGGATGGAAATCGTGCTCTACACCATAGACGAGCTGACCGGGCTGATCACGGCGGCTGCGTATATGCGCCCGAGCCGCAGCGTGATGGACATGGAGGTCTCCAGCGTCAAAAAGAAGTTCAAGGACAAGGGCTTCGCCGCGGGCGTCAGCCGCGAGGTGATCCTCGGCGGCTGCGAGATGCTCGGGCTGCCGCTGGAGGATGTGATCCAGAAGAGCATCCTCGGCATGCGGGATGTGCACGAAGCGCTCGGGATGTAGCAGCGTCTCCCTGCAAAAAACCAATAGAGACCGTGCGGCGCTTGCCGCACGGTCTCTATTTATGCAGATATCCCCGCACTACGTCCCACGCGCTCTTAAGAAAATATCGGAAGGCGCCCCTCCCCTCGGCGCGGTTGTCCAGATCGACGTCGCCCGCGCGGCTGCGCAAAAAACCCACGCGATGCGCAAAGTTATGCGCCAACCACTCCAGCAGCAGCGAGCGGCGCGTCCGCCGCCAGCGCGGCTCGCTGGGGTTGGCTTCGTTGTAGGCGATCATCGCGTCAAGCACCTCGCGCTTGACGCTGTTTTTGCGCACGCGGTAGGAGTCGTAGATCCGAAACGACGGATTTTCCGTAAACCGATCGTCGTAGACCGCGATCCCGCCGCGCAGCCTTGCCCGCTGCGCTTCGTCTCGCGAGCGCGCAATCGTCAGCTCCACGCCCGAAGGGAGCGTCCGCGTAACGGTGTTCGTTTGTTGTTCCATGCCAAAAAGGGTAGCAACCCCGCGTCGAAAAGTCAACCGCGTAAAACCGGCTCGACTTGCTTTTTTGCGCCGCCGCCGCTATGATAAAAGTAGCTTACTCGCGCTGTTTGCGCATAGATAGCAGGAGGCAGACGATATGTATAAAAGCCTGATCGATCAACACTTTGAAGAGCAGCTGTCCTTGCTGGGCAGGCTCATCTCTTTCCCAAGCGTCTCACGCGGCGAGCCGGAGGAGGGCATGCCCCTCGGCCGCCCGGTGCACGACGCACTCACGTACGCGCTGGATCTCGCGCGGCAAATGGGCTTCTCCGCCCGCTCGCTGGATGGCTACTGCGGCGTCGTCGACTACGGTGAGGGCGACGAGATGCTCATGATCATGGCGCATCTCGACGTGGTGCCCGCGGGCGACGGCTGGACGAGCGACCCCTTCACGCTCACCCGGAAGGACGGCCGCCTGATCGGCCGCGGCGTGCTGGACGACAAAGGCCCCGCCATCTCCACCCTCTACGCGCTCCGCGCCATCAAGGAGGCGGGCGTGCCGCTCAAGCGCCGGGTACGCATCTTTCTCGGCTGCGACGAGGAGCGGGACTGGAGCTGCATCGCGCGCTACAAGGAGACCGAGCCGAACCCCACGCTGGCGTTCACGCCGGACGGGCACTATCCCGTGATCAACTCCGAAAAGAACATCGGCCAGACGACGTATCATAAAAAGCTCTCCGGCAGCGAGGTCCGCATCCACTGCGGCACCGCACCGAACGTCATCCCAGGCGAAGCCGTGGCATTCCTTCCGTTCACCCCCGCGCCCGTGAATGCCAGGCACGGCATGCTCCTCAGCGGCAAAGAGGGCGAGCTGCGCGCCACGGGGCGCGCCGGGCACGCCTCCACCCCCGAGGACGCGCAAAACGCGCTGCTGGCGCTGCTGGATGCGCTCAGGGAGCAGCCGCTGAATGCCGAAGATCTCGCAACAGCCTCCTCGCTGGCCGCGCTGCTCGGCTTCGACCGGCACGGCGAGGCGTTCGGACTGGACGTCACCGACGCCTCCGGGCGGCTCACGCTCTCGCCCAATATGATCGAGTGGGATGAAAACGGGGTCTCCATCACGCTGGACTGCCGCTTCCCCTTCAGCGTCACGCCCGAGCGCCTGCTCGCCGCCGAGGACGAAAAGTTTGCGCAGATCGGCTTTTCGCGCACCTGGCAGAAGATCTCCAAGGGCCACTATATCGAGCCAGACTGCGAGCTGGTGCAGACCCTGCTGGATATCTACAGCGAAGCCACGGGCAAAGAGGCCGGGCCGCTTTCCATCGGCGGGGGCACCTACGCCCGCTCGTTTGACAACGCGGTCGCATTCGGTGTGGAGCCGGAGGGCGAGCCGGCGCAGGCACACATGCCGGACGAATCCTGCACGATCGAGAGCATCCGATTCGACACGCAGCTCATCGCAGAGGCGATCAAACGGCTGGCGGGTAAATAAGCCCCGGCCGCGGCGCCGCGCGAAAAATCCTTGCATCACGCGATTTCTTGTGATATACTCGCTTCCGCTAACGTCCTTCTTGCTCGGCGCACGAGACGCCGGGCCAACAGACCATAAGGAGGTGAAAAGAATGAATCAATACGAAGTTCTCTACATCATCGTATCCAACCAGGACGAGGAATCGATCAAAGCATCCGTCGAAAAGTTCAAAGGGATCGTCGAGACCAACGGCGGTGAAGTAACGGCCATCGATGAGTGGGGCAAAAAGCGCCTCGCATACCCCATCGACTACAAGACCGAGGGCTACTACGTCTTGATGTCGTTCACGTGTGCGCCTGAGGTTCCCAAGGAACTCGAGCGCAACTTCAAGAACGACGAAGCGATTCTCCGCTATCTCGTGACCCGCAAAGGCGAGTGACGAAACGAGCAGTGCCGAAAGGATGGATGAAGCATGAATAAAATCACTCTCATCGGAAACCTGACGCATGACCCCGAGGTGCGTTCCACGCCCAACGGCGTCACCGTGTGCTCCTTCACCATCGCGGTCAACCGCCGCTTTGGCGGTGGCGCGGGCGGCGAGCGCCCGACAGACTTCTTCCGCATCAACGCCTGGCGCCAGCTGGGCGAAACGTGCGCCCGCTACCTGAGCAAGGGCCGCAAGGTCGCCGTTCTCGGCGAGCTCCAAGCGCGCACCTACGAGGCTAAGGACGGCACGACGCGCATGTCGCTCGACGTACAGGCGGACGAAGTAGAGTTCCTCTCGCCCAAACCGCAGGAGGACGGAGCCGCACCCGCGGCCCGCGCGGACAACGCGCAGGACATGGCCGGGTTTACCGACATCCAGTCCGACGACATCCCATTTTAACCGCGACGGGAAGATGCCCGCCAAACCAAATTTTTCGATTAGGAGGCTTGCAACATGGAAGACCGTAAAATGCGTCCCCGTATGAAGCGTGGCCGCCGCAAGGTTTGCAAGTTCTGCGCTGATAAAACCGCGAGTATCGACTACAAGGATATCCGTACCCTTGAAAAGTTCGTGACCGAGCGCGGCAAGATCATGCCCCGCCGCATGTCGGGCATGTGCGCCAAGCATCAACGCGACCTTGCCATCGCCATCAAGCGCGCGCGCGTCGTCGCCCTGCTGCCCTACGTGGCGGACTGAGCGGCTCAACAACACAGCACACAACCCCATAAGGACTTAGCAGAATCAGAGCCGGCCGCAAGACCGGTTCTTTTTTAGCGCGGCAGAACCGCCCTTGCCGCCCCAAAGATTGTTGTAACGAAAGAATTGACAGCCAAAATGGTTTGTGATATAGTCAGTCCGTATTCAGAATAATTGCTTTGACCGCACATGCTTGCCGATCATCCGTTATTTGATGAGAAGGCACATGTGTTTTTTGATAAGGGCGTATCGGCGTCAGCCTGCGCTGCGTATTAAGAGGGTCGAGGGCATCTTGATCTCGCGAAAACAGACGATCCTTTTTCGTTCTCTATCCGGGGCCTCAAGCCGCCAACCCAAGCAAGGATGCAACCATTCACGAAAGATGAATGTGATTGAACGGGTACACCAGAACCAACACCATCAAAAAAACGAAAGAGGTATTTCCATGTTCAGCGACAAGACCATCGTCTGCAAAGATTGCGGACAAAGCTTCACCTTCACCGCCAGCGAGCAGGAGTTCTACGCCGAGAAGGGCTTCACCAACGAGCCCCAGCGCTGCAAGAGCTGCCGCACCGCCCGCAAGCAGAGCTCTCCGCGCGGCGGCGAGCGCCAGATGTATGACGCGGTCTGCGCAGGCTGCGGCGCACCCTGCAAGGTGCCCTTCCAGCCCCGCTCCGACCGTCCCGTGTACTGCAGCGACTGCTTCCGCAAGTAATCGTTTCGAAGCGCAAAACGCTCCCGATGAGGGGGCGTTTTTTTATGTGATTTGCCGTCACACATTGTTTTCTTTACAAATGCGAACAGGTGTGCTACTCTGTCTGAGTATTGTGATGCAGCACCCCCGCGGCAGAAGTGCGGGGGATACAATAAGACTCGAAACGATACCAAGAGATTCGTGCGAACTCCCGTTGTCTGTCGCATTTATGATACGCCCTGGCAAGAAACCACATCACTTGCCATACGGTTATGAGCGTTCCGGCTCTGACGTATCAATAGCGAGCAGCACGACAGGACAGCGCTTGGAAGAAGATCTTCTGAAAAGACGATGCCCGCTCATGTCGGCATGGTCTTATTTTTATGAGATTACGGAACAGAAAGAAAAGGAAATGAATTACACAGAACTCTTATCCCCACAGATGCAGCAGACGCTGCTGGCAGCAGGCTATGAAACCCCGACCCCGATTCAGGCGCGCAGCCTTGAGACCCTTTTGAACAACCGCGACCTCATCGGCGTCGCCCAGACGGGCACGGGCAAGACCGCAGCCTTCGCGGTGCCGATCATCGAGCGCATCAACCCCGACAACCGCAAGCCGCAGGCGCTGATCCTCTGCCCCACGCGCGAGCTCGCGCTGCAGACCACGAGCGTTTTCAAGAAACTCTCGCAGCACAAGAAGATGCGCACCGTGTCCATCTACGGCGGGCAGTCCCCCAACGTCCAGATCCAGGCGCTGCGCGGCGGCGCGCAGGTTGTCGTCGGCACACCGGGCCGCGTGAAAGACCTTATCGGCCAAAACGCGCTCAAGCTCAACAACATCCGTTTTGTCGTGCTCGACGAGGCGGACGAGATGCTCGATTTCGGCTTTTTGCCGGATATCAAGTGGATCCTCGGCAACGTCTCCGGCGAGCACCAGATGATGCTCTTCTCCGCCACCATGAGCAAGGAGATCTCCGCCATCGCGCAGAGCTACCTGACCGAGCCTGAGACCATCGAGGTCGGCGAGCGCAACGAGCCGACCAAGACCGTCCGCCAGATGAGCATCCATACGCCGGAGGCCGGCAAGATCACCACCGTCTCCTACATCATGAAGGAGACCGACCCGCGTCTGACGCTGATCTTCTGCAACACGCGCCACCGGGTGAAATCCGTCACCAAAAAGCTCAACGCCCAGGGGCTGACCAGCGCCTGCCTGCACGGCGACCTGAGCCAAAACCAGCGCAACAACATCATGCGCGACTTCCGCGCCGGGAAAACGCCCGTGTTGGTGGCGACCGACGTCGCCGCGCGCGGCATCGACGTAGACAACATCGACCTCGTCATCAACTACGATGTGCCGGATAAGCCGGAGTACTACGTCCACCGCATCGGCCGCACTGGCCGCGCGGGACACAGCGGCTTCGCCTGCACGCTGGTAAGCGAGCAGGACATCCCGCGGCTGCGCGTGATCAAGCGCCAGTACAACGTGCTGGCCAACTGAACAGCAGACACACTTTGGAGGCGATCGGGCCGGCAGGCTCGCCCGCCTCTTTTTGATCGGCGGCCCCTTGTGGTATAATGCTGTAAACATGCTTACCCGCGCGGCACAATTGGAAAGGGAGGCTCTTCTATTGGATAAATCGGAATCGCTGGACAACATCGCAGTGCTGATAGACGCGGACAACGCGCAGCTGAGCAAGCTCTCGCTTATACTCGAGGAGCTCTCCACCTACGGGCGCATCGTCGTCAAGCGCGCCTATGGCAACTGGAAGGATCGCGCGCTGAAAAACTGGGAAGAGCAGCTCAAGACGCTCGCCATCAAACCCGAACAGCAGTTTGCCTATACCACCGGCAAGAATGCAACGGATCTCTCCCTTGCAATCGGCGCGATGGACCTGCTGCATACGCAGCTCTACGACGCCGTCGCGCTCATCTCGAGCGATAGCGACTACACACCGCTCGCCATCCGCCTGCGCGAGGCAGGCATTTATGTGTTCGGCGTAGGTGAGGAAAAGACGCCGCTTTCGTTTCGCAACGCCTGCGACAACTTCATCCTCACCTCCAACTTAGGCGACGCGGAAAAGCCGAAGCCAGCTACGCATACGGAGGAGAGCAAGCCCGAGAAAAAGCCGGAGAAGCCGGAGCAGAAGCCGGACATCAACGCCATCCACACGCATCTGCGAACCGCCAGCGAACGCTATGCGGACGCGGACGGCTGGGTCAACATCTCCTCGGCGGGCGGCTATATCAAGCGCGTCATGCCGGATTTTGACAGCAAGACCTACGGGTTTTCGAAGCTTACCGACCTCATCAAGGCGTACCCCAAGCGCTATGAAACCAAGACGTATCCCGGCAAGGGCACCGTAACGATCTTCGCCTACCGCTGCACCGGCTGCGCATAGCGACGGGCGGGCGCGCGGAACATCGTCGACCGAAAAGCAAGACAAAGGAGAAACCACCCATGCTCGAGTTCAAATTTGACACCCAACTGCTGCTCGCGGGCGAACAGCTCAGCGAGGACGAGATCTTCGACCACATCACCGCAAACTTCGAGGGAGACAGCCTGCTCGCAGTCGGCGACGAATCGCTGATCAAGATCCACTTCCATACCAACCGTCCGTGGGAGATCCTCGCCTACTGTGCTTCGCTCGGGGAGATCTTCGATATCGTCGTGGAAAACATGGAGCGGCAGGCGGCGGGGCTGCAGGGCTGAGCGCCTGGTTTTTCTTCGGTTCATCTTTCGGCGTATACTAAAAGCAGCTGCGGCACATCGCCGAAACGAGGGATTGCCATGTTTCAACTTCTCGTCGTCGAGGACGACACCAACGCGCGAAAGCTCATGAAGGCTGTGCTCGAACGAGCGGAATACTCCGTCTTGACCGCGGTCGACGGGGCGGATGCGCTCGCGTGCATGGACGCGCACCATATCGACCTGATCGTGCTGGACATCATGATGCCCCATCTGGACGGATATGCGCTCGCATCCGAGCTCCGCGCCGCGGGAAACATGATCCCGATTTTGATGGTCACCGCCAGACAACTGCCGGCGGACAAGCGAAACGGCTTTCTCGCGGGTGCGGACGACTACATGACAAAGCCGGTCGACAGCGAAGAACTGCTGCTGCGCATCAAGGCGCTGCTGCGGCGCTCCCGCATCGTCAGCGAGCGAAAGCTCACCATCGGCATGGTGGAGCTGGATTACGACGCGCTGACCGTCTCGCGCGGGGACGACGTGCAGACGCTGCCGCAAAAGGAGTTCTATTTGCTCTACAAGCTGCTCTCCTTTCCAGGCAAGATCTTCACGCGCATCCAGCTCATGGACGAAATCTGGGGCATGGAGTCCGAAAGCGGAGATACGACGGTCAATGTGCACATCAACCGCCTGCGCCGTCGCTTCGAAAGCTACCCGGAGTTTGAGCTGGTCAGCGTGCGCGCGCTCGGCTACAAGGCGGTGAAAAAAGTATGACGCGGCAGAAAAAGACGTTCCGCGCGCGCTTCGGGCTGGCTGCGCTGTTTTCGGCTGTCGTGTTTCTGATCCTGCTGATCACCTCGCTCATCATCCTCGTCGTCGGCATGCTGCTCATCCGCATCAACGCGCTGAATATCGCAAAGCTCTCGCGGCAGGAGCCGATGCTGCCGATCCTGATGCTGCTCGTCATCAGCGTGGTCGTCGGCACGGCGGTCTCCTTCGTGATCAGCCGCTTCCCGCTCAAGCCCATTCGCCGCGTAATCGACGCGACCAATCGGCTTGCCGGCGGCGATTTTTCCGTGCGTCTGCAGTTGCCGGGACCGAGCTCGTTTGCCGAGCTTGCCGCGAGCTTCAACCGCATGGCGGAGGAGCTCGGCAGCATCGAGATGCTGCGCGCGGACTTTGTCGATCATTTTTCACATGAATTCAAAACGCCGATCGTCTCGATCAAGGGCTTTGCCGAGGAGCTCCGGCACGACGACCTCTCGCCGGAGCAACGCAGCGAGTACCTCGATATCATCATACACGAGTCCTCCCGCCTCTCGCAGCTTGCCACCAACGCGCTCAACCTCTCCCGCGTGGAGAAACAGGCGATTCTCGCCCACCATGCCGTCTTCGATCTGACGGAGCAGGTGCGCCGCTGTGTGCTGCTCTTCGAGGGGAAATGGGAGCAGCGGCGGATCAACCTGAATGCGGAGCTGGATGAAGTTCTTCTCGAGGGCGACGAGGAGCTACTCAGTCAAGTCTGGCTCAACCTGATCGACAACGCGATCAAGTTCACGCCAGAGGGCGGCTGTGTTGATATACGCCTGCAGAAGTCCGACGAGGCAGCCGTGTTCAGCATCCGCGACGATGGCTACGGCATCTCCAACGAGGCCCAAAAACACATCTTCGACAAGTTTTATCAGGGAACCGATGCGCACGCCGTCTCCGGCAACGGGCTGGGGCTTTCGATCGCGCGGCGTATCGTAGACCTGCACGGCGGAGTCATCCGCTGCGAGAGCACGGAGGGCGCGGGCGCGGCGTTCACCGTTACGCTGCCGCTTGGCTGACGCGCGGCGGCCGCATTTCACAAAAAAGACAAAAAGGCGCGGGATCCGTTTTTGTTCGGTTCACGTTCGCCTGCTACAATGGCATAAAACAGCGAAAAGACAGCGCTCCGGCCGGCCGGAGACATACGGAAAGGAACCCGTCCCCATGCAGACAAAAAAGAAAAAAAACCGCGTTTGGCTCTGGATCTTGATTGCAGTGGTCGTGACCATCGCCATCGTACTGATCCTGCTGAGCAACGCGGTCAAACGCGCCTCCGAGGCGGTATACACCTCCTACACGGTGGAAACCGGCACCGTGGAGCGGACGATCACCGGAAGCGGCCGGCTCGCCGCGTCGGATAGCGAAACGCTGCGTTTACCCGGCGGTGTGCGCGTAGAAACCGTTTCCGTCGAGCCCGGCGACAGCGTTCTGGCCGGGGATGTGCTCGCCACGCTGGATGCGGACTCCCTGCGCGAGCGCGCGGCCCAGACGGAATCCGAGCTCTCCTCCCTCGACCGGCAGATCGCTACGCGCGGCAGCGTTACGCAGGTGACCGCCCCCGTTCGTGGCCGCGTGAAATACCTGCCGGCCGGCAAGGGAGACGACGTGCGCGCCGTCATCGCCGAATACGGCGCGCTGGCGCTGCTCTCCTCAGACGAAAAGATGCAGCTCTCCTTTGCTACGGATGCCGCCCTTTCGCTTTATCGCAGCGTCACCGTCCGCTGGGACGGCGGCAAAGCGGAGGGCCTCCTCTCCGAAAAGACGGCAGACGGCTATCTTGTTACACTGACGGACAACGGCACGCCGTATCTGGCCGTGGCGCAGGTTTACGATGGCGATACGCTGCTCGGCGAAGGCACGCTGGAGATCCACGCGCCTGTGGCGGTTCTCGCCGCAGGCGGTGAAATCACGGGCCTTTTTGCGCAGGAGAACGACTACATCTACGCTGGCAGAAAACTCTTTTCCCTGAAGAACGCGCCCGCGAGCGCAAGCTATCATACCGCATTTTCCGAGCGGGAGAAGAAGGCCGCGCTGTATGCGCTGCTGCTCTCCTACCTGCAAGATCCGCGCGTGCTTGCCCCCGCGGACGGTCTGGTCGGCGACGTGCAGATCTCGGAGGGCACAGCCTTGCCCGATGCGCAGGCGAGCGACGGCCTGACGGATGCGCTCGTGCTGCACACCGGCGGCGCGGTGAAGCTCGCCATCGACGCGGACGAGCTGGATATCGGGCTTGTGGCGCTCGGCCAGAGCGTGACCGTCACGCTCGACGCATACCCGGGCGAAACCTTCTCCGCAGCGGTCACCCGTATCTCGCGCATCGGCACGCAGAGCGGCACCATCACCACATATCCCGTCGAGGTAACGCTGGACTACGACGCCCGTCTGCTCGAGGGCATGAATGGCAGCGCCGTGATCCTCACCTCCCGCAAGGAAGACGTTCCGCTCATTCCGCTCGAGCGAATCAGCGAGGACTCTGCGGGCGAATATGTTACCGTCAAGTCCGCTTCCGGCGCATATGAGCGCAGGGACATCACCACGGGTCTCTCCGACGGAACCAACGCGGAGGTGACCAGCGGCCTCGTCGCGGGCGACATGATCTGGTATCTGGATTCGAGCCTCAACGCGCAGCTTGCCGCCATGATGGCGCAGCGCGACGCCTACGCCGAAGAAAACGGCTATTCGACCGTCGGGGGAAACTGACCATGACGAGCGGAAACCCCATCATCACCATGACCGATATCACAAAGGTATACTCGGTCGGCGGAGAGGAGGTGCGCGCGCTCGACGGCGCGAACCTGACCATCCGCGAAGGCGAGTTTGTCAGCATCATCGGCCCCTCTGGCAGCGGAAAGAGCACGCTGATGAATATCATCGGCTGTCTGGATGTGGCAGACAGCGGCGAGTATATCCTCGACGGACAGTCCGTCGAGCAATATTCCGAGGAAGAGCTCGCGCGCATCCGCAATAAGAAGATCGGATTCGTCTTCCAAAACTTCAACCTGCTCTCGCGCATGAGCGCGCTGGCCAATGTGGAACTGCCGCTGATCTACCAGCGCATACATTTGCCCGAGCGAAAGCAGCGGGCCCAGCAGGCGCTCGACCGCGTCGGCTTGAGCGACCGCAGCGGCCATAAGCCGGCAGAGCTCTCGGGCGGGCAGCAGCAGCGCGTCGCCATCGCCCGCGCGCTGGCGACCGACCCCGCCATCCTATTGGCGGACGAGCCCACCGGCAACCTCGACAGCAAGACCGGCGAGGACATCATGACGCTTTTCCACGAGCTGCACCGCGCGGGGGATACCATCGTGCTCATCACCCACAACGAAGAGATCGCCAGGCAGGCGCAGCGGCGCATCCGCATCATGGATGGCCGCGTATCGGAGGTGGGCGCATGATTCTCCAATCGGTCAAGATGGCATGGGAGGCGATCACCTCCAACAAGATGCGCTCATTTCTGACGATGCTCGGCATCATCATCGGCGTGGTTGCGCTGGTGGTGCTCGTCTCTCTCGTCAACGGCGCAACCGGCGCAGTCACGAGCGAGATCACAGCGCTCGGCAACGATATGGTCACCGTCACCGTGCTGGACGACAAAGGCTCTCCCATCCGTCTGGAGGATCTGGACGGGATCGCCGCGCTCGACGCGGTCGGCGAAGCCGCGCCAGCCGGCAGCCTGAACGTCACCGCAAAATACGGCTATTCGGACGCGACGGTCTCCCTATACGGCACGACGCCCGCATACGATCAGATCCAGGGGCTTAGCATCCGATACGGCCGCTTTCTCAAGACCGCAGATGTCGAAAACGCCTCCTATGTCACGGTGCTGGCCTACAACACGGCGCAGGAGCTCTTTGGAAAAGCGGACGTGGTCGGCGAGCAGATCGTCATCGGCGGGCGAAATTTTCGCGTCGTCGGCGTGCTGGAGGAAGATACATCCCTCTTTGCATCCATGCTCGGCGGCTACGCCGCCTACGCGCCCTTTACGGTGCAGTCCCGCATGGCGGACGAGCCGTACGTGACATCCATCGCCATATCGCCCGCGGGCAACACCGGCGACACCGAAAACCAGGTCAAGAGCTACCTGCTTTCGCGATTCCATCAGGATAAAGATGCCTTCCGGCTCATGAACATGAGCAGCATCTCGGACGCCATGAGTACCGTCACGGGCACGCTCTCGCTGCTGCTCGGCGGCATCGCAGCCATATCGCTGCTGGTCGGCGGCATCGGCATCATGAACATCATGCTCGTCTCCGTGACGGAGCGCACGAAGGAGATCGGCATCCGCAAAGCCATCGGCGCGGGCAAGAAGAGCATCATGCTGCAGTTTCTCATCGAGGCGCTGATGGTCAGCCTCATGGGCTGCCTGCTCGGGCTCGCGCTGTCATGGCTGATCCTCGAGATCGTATCGCTGATCGCCAAGACCATCTCGTTTTCCATGTCGCTCGGCGTCGTAGCGCTCGCGGTCGGGTTTGCCTCGGCCATCGGCCTCATCTTCGGCCTGTATCCCGCCAACAAGGCGGCCAACAAGCACCCGATCGAAGCCCTTCGCTACGAGGGCTGACGCAACGGTTTCCCAGCGTGCCCCTTCGCGGGGCGGCCGCCTCTTTCATGGCGTCTTCCCCGCGAATCTGCATGGCTGTGCGCCGGCAGTATCCCCCCTCTTTCCACTGCCCGCGCAACAGCACAAGCCCGCAGCGCTCTTTCCCCCTATTGAGCGCTGCGGGCTTTTTTTACTTTCGTCACCGCCAGGCGGCGGATCAAGCTGCGTTCGCTTCTCCAGCGAAACCGGCCGGCTTCCCCGGTTTCGCGCTAGGCCAGCTGTTCGTAGAGTTCCTCAAACTCGTGTTGATGCTCCATAAAGATATCCACGAGTCCGGGATCAAAATGCTGGCCGCGCCCTTCCAGTATGATCTCCAGCGTCTTTTCGTGCGAATACGCCGGTTTGTATACGCGCTTGGAGCGCAGCGCGTCGTAGACGTCCACCAGCGCCATGATCCGCGCCGAAAGGGGGATCGCTTCCCCTTTGAGCTCGGCGAGGTAGCCGCTGCCGTTCCACTTTTCATGGTGATAGCGCGTGATATCCAGCCCCATCCGGAGGAAAGCGTTGTTGTGGTAGCGCTTGTCCACATTCAGCAGCGTCTGATAGCCGATCTCGACGTGCGTTTTCATGATGGCGAATTCATCCGGCGTGAGCTTGCCGGGCTTGAGCAGGATCAGGTCGGAGATGCCGACCTTGCCGATGTCGTGCAGCGGGCTTGCGCGGTAGATCGTCGCGACATAGTCATCGTCGATCGCTTGCCGGTATGGCTCTTTTGCACGCGCTTTCTCGGCAAGCAGGCGGCAGAAGCTCGCCGTACGCTCGATGTGCGCGCCGGTCTCGTCATCCCGCGATTCTGCGAGCTTCACCAGCGCGAAGATGGTCGCCATCTGCGCCTCGGAGATCTCGCGCACCTTTGCGGAGACCATCTCCTCGAGCTGCTTGCTGTAGCGCTCCAGTTCATCCTCGGCCGCCTTCATGGCGGTGATATCCTGCAGCGTGCCAAAGCTGTGGACGGGCTTGCCCTGTTCGTCGAACTCGGTCTGCAGCCGCACATGCACCCAGCGAATCGATCCGTCCGGCAGTATGACGCGGTAGCGGACCGACCACGGATCACGCGACGTCAGCAGCTTTCGGCGAACGTCCTGCACCAAGGGCAGGTCATCCGGGTGTACGCGATGGTCAAAGAGCGCTTCGTCGGCTTTCTCCGTGCGGTCGACCTGCAGGATGTCGTAGAGCGAGTCGGACCAGTAGCGCGTGTTTGTGCGATAGTCGATATCCCAGCGGCCGATCAGCGCGATCTGCTGCGCTTCGGTGAGCATCTTTTCGCTTTCGGCGAGCCTTCGATTGGATTCCTCCAGGTTTCTTGCGATCTCGCCGTGACTCAGAACCAGCCGCCGAAACAACTCGTCCTGAATGGAGTTGTCCAGTATGCTCGCGTAGCTTTCAAGGGCGTAGAGCGCCAGCGCCGGGTCTTCCTGCGCCTGAATATCCTGATAGATTGCACCGTCGCCCGCGCTATCCCAGCGTTTCATAACCGCTTCTCCGCAATCAGATAGTCGATGCCGACGTGCTCGATCCGCCGCAGATGCCGGATGACAGTCTGCACATCCTGCCTGTTTTTGATAATGCTGCCGTGTTGCGGCGCGATCCGCTCAACATCCAGCGACTCGATCACATCGAGCGCGTGCGAAAGCGCAGTGGAGGACGTCATGATCCGCTTGTGAAACTGATCGATGCCATACAGCGGACATTTCACCCCCGTCTGCGGGCAGACACGCTGTGATCCGCAGCTCTCGCAGCCCTCGATCAGCTGCAGGTCGAGCTGCCAGTTTGAGTCGTAGCTGCCAAACAGGTCGCTGGAAAACAGCGTTTTGGTCCTCGGGTCATAGGTCATAAAGCTGCCAGGCGAATGCGAAAACGGCGTACCGTAGAACTCCAGCCTGCGCCCGCTTTCGAAGGTATAGTTGCTGCCGATCACGCGGTAGTCCAGCTTCGGCGTCTTTTTGGAGTAATAGTGGATGAACACGTTGTTCTCCATGTGGGAGATGATGCGCAGCTCCTTGGAGTCGATGATGGACTCCAGCTGCGGCAGGCTGCCGCACAGATCCGGATCGTAGTGATGGTAGATCAGCCGCTTGATCTGCGCGGGCTTGAGCCCCGTGCGCAGGATCTTGAGCATGACGATGCTGAACTCATCACGGCTGCCTCCGTCGATCAAAACGGCTTCATCCCCTTGGCGAATCAAATACGGATTACAATGCAGCCCGACGTTGTTGTTGACATAGCCAAGCCAGAAGATCCCATCCGCGATCTCAACCGGATTGATGTTCAGATTTTCCATGGCATCCATATTGAAGCTCTCCGTTCCCGCTCACGGTCGACCAAGCGTTGGATATTATACACCAGTTTATATTGCTAGTGTACCCGTTATTGTAAGATGGCGCAAGATGGTATTTCCTGTGCGTCGATTACCATACGCCGCCAGGGTTTTGCAGATGCCTGCCGGTTTTACACTATACGATCCCGCGCGCTTATGGTACACTTCTTTTGTGAAACACCCGCAGCAACACAACCATCTATCGCTTTGTGAAGACATCGGCGCACTGTTTGCTCACGCCTGCGAGGAGCAGGAGGACATCGAACAGGTTTTGTTTGAGAACCTTACGCTCGAAGGCGGGGCGTATCCTGCGCTGACCTTTCGAAACTGCCGCTTTATCAGCTGCCGCATCAGCGGCTGCTCGCTTGAGCGCGCCGGATTCATCGACTGCATCTTCGAGCAATGCGACCTCTCCAACACGCAATTGCAAAAGGGATCGCTACAGCGCGTGCATCTGAGCGACTGCAAGCTGCTCGGCGTCGCGTTGACGGGATCGTTTTTGCTCGACACGGCATTCGAACGCTGCGTTGCGCGCTACGCCAACCTCTCCGGTTCAAAACTGCGTCATGCGCGCTTTGCGGACTGTGACCTGACGAGCGCCTCGATCTTTGCGTGCAAGCTTTCGAGCACATCGTTTGCGCACTGTCTGCTTACGCGCGCGGAGCTGTTTCAAACCGCGTTTGCGGGCATGGATTTGTCGAACTGCGACCTCTCGGGCATCGCGCTCGGCGGAGGCGAGCTGCGCGGCGCAAGGGTAAGCGCCGAGCAGGCGGCGATGCTGGGGCAAATGCTCGCGGGCGTCATAATTGAGGAATCTTTGCCGCAAAAATAGCACGCGCGCACAAGGCCGCCCTCCTGCCGATCCGATACCGCCAAGACCTATCCCTGTCAAATTCGTGTTTTTAAGAACGATTCGCATCAGACGAACAGTCGCGACACAATCCGTTTCAATCTCGTAACACGCCGTTGATGGCTTGTTCACGATTCTCTGATAGTATATACATCGTTGGGAACGACGCGGCAAGCAGGTCAAAACCGACATCATCCATCTTTTTACGTGACAGATTTCTATTGCAGCCAGGAAATGAAAAGACTGCCGAGTCGGCCCAAATAAGGACGCCCTGTGAAGGGTGTCCTGTCGATTTTGGGCCGGGTCTCTCTGTGCTTTTTCAACCGGAATCAGGCAAGGCGCGTTTCCCCGCCACAGAGCCTGAGTTACGACAGACAAAGGGACCGCTCTGTTCGAACGGTCCCTTCGGGTGATTGCGTAACGGTTTGCTTAGAAGATCGAGATCGTGAGGAACAGCGTGCTCATGAGGGACGCAACGAGAGACACGACCGTGATCTGCGTATTGATGGACGGGCCGGCCGTATCCTTGAACGGATCGCCGACGGTGTCGCCCACGACGGCCGCTTTGTGCGCATCGCTGCCCTTGCCGCCTTCATGGCCGCTCTCAACATACTTTTTGCCGTTGTCCCAGAGGCCGCCGGAGTTGCTCATGAAGAGCGCAAACAGCAGACCGCTGACGATGTTGCCGCAGAGGAAGCCACCAATGGCCTGCACGCCGCCGATGAAACCGACCACAAAGGTCGCAACGATGGCCATGAGACCCGCGGGGACAAGCTCCTTGATCGCGCCGTCGGTGGCGATGGAGATGCACTTGTCGTATTCCGGCTCAACGCCTTCCTTGCCCTCTTTGAGGCCGACGATCTCATTAAACTGACGGTGGATTTCGGCGACCATGCGCTGGGCGTTGCGATCGACGCCAAGCATGAGCATCGCCGAGAATACAGCGGGAATCGCTGCGCCGACGAGCAGGCCGAAGAATACCATCGGGTTCATGACGTCGAAGTTCGTGATTCCCTCGACGCCGAGTTCGGCAGCCGCGGTGTTGACCTCGCTCATAAACGCGCCGAGCAGCGCGATGACGGTGAGGCCCGCGGCAGCGATGGCAAAGCCCTTGGTGACGGCTTTGACAGTGTTGCCCGCGGAGTCAAGTTCATCGGTGATGGCGAGGACTTCTTCGCCGAGGTCGCCCATTTCGGCGAGGCCGCGCGCGTTGTCCACGATGGGGCCGTATGCATCGTTGCTGACGATCATGCCGACGATGGAGAGCATGCCGACGGCCGCCATGGAGATGCCGAAGAGCGCATACTCGACGCCGCCGAGCGGTTCGCAGAGCTTATAGGCGGTAACTGCCGCAACGCCGATGCCGACCATGGCGGGCAGAACGCTCAGCAGACCATAGGAGATGCCGGAGAGGATCGTAAACGCCGGGCCGGACTTGCTGGCATGCGCCACAAAGTGAACCGGCTTTTTCGAGTCGTCCGTAAAGTAGTCCGTGGTGAGGCCGATGATCACGCCAACCGCGAGGCCGACGATGCAGGCGCCCCAGATTCTCCAGGAGTAGTTGAGCAGGTAGGTTGCGATCGCAGTCAGCACGGCATAGATGCCCGTGGTAACATAGGTGCTCGAGTTGAGCGCCTTAGTCGGGTTGCCGTTCTTGCCGATACGGGCGGTCATGACGCCGAGGATCGACGCCAGCAGGCCGAGCGCCGCAAACACAAAGACCATGTCCACATTGTTTCCGCCCAGCGCGCTGCCCATGACGAGCGCGGCGGCCATGGAGGCGACGTTGGAGTCAAAGAGGTCCGCGCCCATGCCGGCGACATCGCCGACGTTGTCGCCGACGTTGTCCGCGATGACAGCGGGGTTACGCGGGTCGTCTTCCGGAATGCCCAGCTCAACCTTGCCTACGAGGTCCGCGCTGATATCGGCGGTCTTCGTGAAGATGCCGCCGCCGGCCTTGGCAAACAGCGCCAGCGAGCTCGCGCCGAAGCTGAAGCCGAGGATCGTCGTCGCGTCATGCGTGAGTAGGTAGACGAGCGTTACGCCGAGCAGGCTCGCACCGACGACCGCCATACCCATGACGGCGCCGCCGCGGAATCCCGCCATAAACGAAGGCGCGATGCCCTTCTTGGCCGCCTCGGCACTGCGGCCGTTGGCGATGGTGGCCACTTCGAGGCCGATTTTGCCCGCGATAGCGGAGAAAACGGTGCCGAAAATATAGGCGATGACCATCCACACGTTGTGGATCACGTCGCCCTGCCAGATGGGCTTGGGCAGGAATACAAAGATGAGCAAGGCGGCCACGCCTGCGAACTTGGCAAGGACGCCATACTCTTTCCGCAGGAAGGTGCGCGCGCCCGCGCGGATCAGGCCGGTGGCCTTGATGATTTTCTGGTTTTCGCAGGGCTGGCGCTTGACCCAGAGGTAGAGCCAAGCCGCGAACGCGAACGCCAGGATGGCGATGAGTATCGACCCATACAGAATGATGTTTTCCATAGTACTATCTCCCTTTAACTGATCCGCCTTACGGCGGTCGTATGAGTGTCGGCGGTGTGTGGATCGCACGCCGCCGGAACGCTTCCGAAGTTATGAGCGTTTCCGCTTTTTCACCGGAGCCGTCAGAAGGTTGAGCAGCGTAATGGTGATGATGATCGCGGCTGTGACGATGAAGATGCCCAGCATGCCGAGACCGAGAATGCCCATTGTATCGCTCAGAGGTGCTACAGCTTCGAGATTCATACGTGTATCCCCCTTTCTCTTATTTCACGATGAGGTTGAGCAGCACGCCGCCCGCGATGACGGAGGCGATCTGTCCGGCGACGTTTGCGCCGGCCGCGTGCATGAGCAGGTGATTCGTGTTGTCTTCCGCAAGCCCCATCTTATGCACGACACGGGAAGCCATCGGGAAGGCGGAGATGCCGGCGGCGCCGATCATGGGGTTGACCTTCTTCTTCGAGAACAGGTTGATCAGCTTGCCAAAGAGCACGCCGCCCGCGGTATCGAAGATGAATGCCACAAGGCCGAGGCCGAGGATCATGATCGTCTGCAGCGAGAGGAAGGATTCTGCCTGCATATTCGCCGCAACGGTGAGACCCAGGAACAGCGTGATGAGGTTTGCAAGCACCTTCTGCGCCGTTTCGGACAGGGAGCCGAGCACGCCGCACTCGCGAATGAGATTGCCAAACATCAGGAAGCCGACCAGCGCGACCGAGCGCGGCGCAAAGATACCCGCGATGACGGTGACGATGATCGGGAAGAGGATCTTCGTCGCCTGGGAAACGCTGCTGCCGGTATATTCCATATGGATGCGGCGCTCTTTTTTCGTGGTGAGCAGCTTGATGATCGGCGGCTGGACGATCGGCACCAGCGCCATGTAGGAATAGGCGGCGATGATGATCGCACCAAGATAGTTTGAATGCAGATAGTTGGCCACAAAGATGGAGGTCGGGCCGTCCGCCGCGCCAATGATGGCGATGGAGGCCGCATCCTTGAGCGGGAAGCCGAGTGCGGACGCGGCCACGAGGGTGAAGAAGATGCCAAACTGCGCGGCCGCGCCGAAGAGCATCAGCTTCGGGTTGGTGAGCAGCGGCTCAAAGTCGATCATCGCGCCGATGCCGATGAACAGCAGCAGCGGGAAGAGCTCGTTTGCGATACCGGCGTCGAAGAGGACGTTGAGCACGCCGATCTCCTTGACGCCGTCGATGACCTGTGTAATCGCGCCGGACATCGGGATGTTGACGAGAATCGCGCCAAAGCCCATCGGCAACAGCAGCGAAGGCTCCATGTCCTTCTTGATGGCAAGGTAGATCAGGGTGCCACCGATGATCCACATGACGATCTGCTGCCATGTCAGATTCGAAAAGTTCTGAAAAATTGCGTCCATAACTTCCGCCTTTCGTGAAACGAATGTGAAATCGATATGTACCAAATTTGGTCTTTTATATCATAACATATGCTTTCTGAACAGTAAATGCCTATTTTTTTACGTTTTTTTTGCATTTTTTGAAGGATTCTCCTGCAATAATACGCCGTTGTCCGGTGAAAGAGCGGGCATTTTGTGTGCGCAGGCGCCCGCTCCGCATGATCGCCGCGCGCATCCTGCAAAAGAGCGCGCTTCGCTTCATTTGCTGCCCGCCGCAAAGGGAAAGCCGCCCCGAAATTACCCCCGGAAACGGCCTTGCGCGATCCAGCGCGACAGCGTATAATCGCGAAATTCATTCTTTTACACGAAAAAAAGTGGTTCTCTCAGTCCTTGCCGGCAAGCGCGGCGTATTCGGCGCTTCTGGCATAGTAAAACACGTACTGCTGCAGCACCCCGGCGATGCCGCAATAGCGTTCTTGCGGGAATGCGCCGACGTATTCTCGCGCCTCAATACGGTTGATCCACACGTCTCTCGGAAAGCGGCCGAGCCGATGGTAACCAAAGAGCATCACGCAGTCGGCGACCTTTTCACCAACGCCGGGCACGGTGAGCAGCGCGGAACATAGCGGCCCGTCGTCCAGCGCAACCAGAGCGGAAAGATCAAGCCCACCGGATGCGACCATGCGCGCCGCGGCGAGCACGTATTTGGCGCGGTAGCCCAGCGAACAGGCGAGAAGCTGTGCTTCGTCGAGCGCCGCCAACCTATCCGGTGCCGGAAATGCGAAGAACCGCCCGTCTCCAATCGGCTCGCCATAGCGAACGCACAGCGTCTCGATGCAGGAACGGATCGCCGGGATACTCTTGCGCTGAGAGACGATGAAGCTCACGAGCGTCTCCCATGGCTCCTGCCGCAGGATGCGGATTCCCCTGCCGTATGCGCAGGCGCGCCAAAGAAACGCATCTTCCGGATCCGCCGCGGCGCGGATCGCGGCATAATCGGTCTCCATATCGAAGTAGTCCCGCCAATGCGCGGCATAATCGCGCCGCGCACAGTCGAGCCGGCAGCCATCCGCTGTTTCATACAGGCGCAGCATCCGGCCGCGCGCAACGAGCGTGTACCCGCCTTCCGCGTCTGGACGCAGGCGAAAGCACTGCCCGCTGTCCGCAATCTTCCGAATATTGAAATCCAGATTTTTGATGGTGAACATAGCCCCTCCTTAGAAGTGCGTTGCGATCCGACATCTTATTATAGCGCCTTTCCAATGGTGTTTCCCCTTATGAAAACCTCCTGCCGTAGTTGTCTTATCCTACGACAGGAGGTGTTTTTTCTCAACGTCCGTTTTCCGGAGTTCTGTTCACTTCGACATCGGACCTCCGGTGAACAGACAAACACGGGGCCCCTTTCGGACAGCCCCGCGTGTTTGCCATGTTGATGCCGGTCAGATGCGCTCAAAGGCCTGCGCAAGGTCGGCTATGATGTCGTCGATGTGCTCAATGCCGACCGAGAGGCGAACGGTCGTCGGCCGGATGCCGGCATCGAGCAGCTCTTCCTCACTCAGCTGCGAATGCGTGGTGGATGCAGGGTGGATGACGAGCGACTTAACATCCGCAACGTTCGCCAGCAGTGAAAACAGCTCCAGCGACTCGGTGAATCGCTGCGCCTGCTCACGCGTGCCGTTCAGCTCAAAGGTGAAGATGGATGCTCCGCCATTTGGATAGTATTGCTCGTAAAGCTCTTTTTCCCGCCCTGTTGAAAGCGACGGATGGTTCACCCGCTGCACCTTCGGGTGCTCGGACAGGTAATCGACCACTTTCAGCGCATTGGAGACGTGCCGCTCAACGCGCAGCGAGAGCGTCTCGAGTCCTTGCAGGATCAGGAAGGAGTTAAACGGCGAGATCGCGGCGCCGGTGTCGCGCAGTAGCGTCGTACGCAGCTTGATGATGTATGCAAGCGGGCCCGCCACATCCGTAAACACCGCGCCGTGGTAGGAGCCGTTTGGCTTGCTCAACCCTGGAAACTTGTCGTTTTGCGCCCAGTCAAACTTGCCGCCGTCTACGACGACGCCCGCGATCGCGGTGCCGTGTCCACCCAAAAACTTCGTCGCCGAGTGAATCACGATGTCCGCGCCGTGCTCGACGGGACGGAAGAGATAGGGCGTGGAAAACGTGCTGTCGATGAGCACGGGGATGCCGTTTTCATGCGCGATTTGCGAGATTGCCTCAAGATCGAGAATATCCGAATTCGGATTGCCGAGCGACTCTAAAAACAGCGCCTTGGTGTTCGGCCGAATCGCCGCGCGGAAGTTCTCCGGGTCGCGCCCGTCCACAAACGTCGTCTCGACGCCGAGATCCCGCAGCGTATGCGCAAAGAGATTATACGTGCCGCCGTAAAGCGTCTTGGATGAGACGATATGATCCCCGCTGCCCGCAATATTGAGGATCGAATAGGTGATGGCGGCCGAGCCGGACGCCGTCGCGAGCGCCGCCACACCACCCTCCAGCGCGGCGATGCGCTGCTCGAATACGTCATTGGTCGGGTTCATGATGCGCGTGTAGATATTGCCGCCCTCGGAGAGCGCAAAGCGCCCCGCTGCCTGCGCGGAGTCCTTGAAGACATAGGACGTTGTCGCATAGATCGGCACCGCGCGCGCGTCTGTTGCGGGATCGGGCCGCTCCTGGCCTACGTGCACCTGCTGCGTTTCAAACCGGTATGTTTTCTGTGCCATTGCTGTGTTTTCCTTTCCATTTGCCGATGATCGTTCTTGCGCCCCGTCCAGGCGCGCTTCCTACTAAAAACGCTCTCAGCGGCACATTCGATCCAGACGGCCCGAGGCGGTGAATTCCGCCCGGTTTTTGGGCGCCCGCCTGCGCCGGCGTTTCGCCTTCATGCACATCACCCGCCTTTCCGAATCGTATTGGATAGGATTATACGTGTTTAAAGATACTTTGTCAATATGTTTAATATGTTTTTAGAGATTTTTTTGCGGCGCCTGCTTCCGGCGCCGCAAACTAGACCAGCCGCATATGAAACGCGCCGTCCGCGTCGGTTTCGCTGAATATCGTGGTCTTGTTCTTCCCCTTATTCTTGGAGCTATACATCGCGCGGTCCGCTTTTTCGAGCAATTCGTCGAGCGACGCAACCCCGCCGATGAGGCCGATGCTCAGCGTGATATGAAACGTCTCCGCCCCGCCGAAAAACATCAATTCACCCGCGCACGAGCGAATGCGCTCTGCGACCAGAAACGCGTCCTCCGTGCCTGTGTCCTCCAAAACGACCACAAACTCATCCCCGCCGAAGCGGACGGCATCGTTTGAACCGCGGATGTTGCTCTTGATGCAGGCCGCCAGATCGCGCAGCACCTTGTCTCCGAGCATGTGGCCGTAGGTGTCGTTGATCGTCTTGAAATCGTCCACGTCGATGAAGAGCAGAGCCGTCTCCTGCCCTTCCGCCGTGCCGGCAGCGTATTTCTCGCAGAGGTATTGCTTGGTATAGAGTCCCGTGAGCGGATCGACCTTGCTCTTTTCAAGCAGCTGTTCCTTTTCCAGCTCCTGCCGCTGTCGCGACTGCGTCAGGTCCGTCAGCAGCAGCAGCTTCGCCGAGTCGCGCTCGGGCCCGTCGATGGGATACTGCGTCAGCAGCAGAAAGCGCCGCTGCCCGTCCCGGACAAGCTCCACTTCAAACTGCCGGTAATCGGTGCCATAGCGATAGCCCGGGATATAGTTTGAAACGAGGTCGCCCGCATCCAGCCCGTCGTCAAACAGGATCTCGCGGCCGATGTTGTTGACGCTGACGACGCGGCCCGCGCGGTTGACGATCAGGATCCCGTCGCTGGCGTTGAGAAACAGGTTTCGGTAGATATAGTCCGAGCGCAGGTTGAGCAGGCGGTGGCGCATGATGGAGACGAACATCGCCACGACGAAGATGGCGATCGCCGAGTGCATCAGATAGAGTTTTTCGGTGACGTAGAACACCGCGGGCAGCAGGTATTCCGAAAACACGCTGATGACCAGCGCGATGCCGATGCCGTAGAAGATATAGTTGAGCTGCGCGCGCTGTCGGGCGTCCTTCGTCTCGATGATCCGGCGCAGAACAAGATAGAGCGCGTACAGCGCCGGCATGCTGAAAGCAAACGACATCAGCGGCGCGACCACGGGGTCGTCCAACCGCCAGAACGTCGGGTCCGCATAATCCATCGGGTAGAGG
>JAEWQH010000054.1 GCA_023399275.1 Bacillota bacterium | reverse complement strand
CCGGCCGCTCTCTTGCAGCAGGCCCGTGCCAATGCATACTTCGTAGCCTTCCCGCACGCGCACGGGGATGCGCATATGCTCCTTCATCAATTGCCTCCCGCCGTGGCCTTTTTCTCGCGCCCGTCTTTCAGCAGTGCGCAGAGCAGCTCCGCGTCGCGCGCAACCAGCGCATCGCGATACTCCGCCAGGTGAGCGATCAAAATCTCGAGCTGCTCGGTGAGGTAATCTGCGTCATCCAGAAACAACTCCGTCCACATCGCCTCGTCGAGGTGCGCCACGCGCGTCATATCCCGGTAGCTGCCCGCGGAGAAGCCACGCCTGCGCTGTGCCTCCGGCGACTTGATGTATGCGCTGGAGACGAGGTGCGCCAGCTGCGAAGTATAGGCGATGATGCGGTCGTGCTCCTCCGGCGTAGAGAACGTCAGCCCGGCGAAGCCGAGATCGGTAAAAAACGCCTTGAGCGTCTCGAGCATGCGCATATCCGTACTTTCATCCGGCGTGAGGATCATCGACGCGCCTGCAAACAGCGACTCGCCGGAGTGGACAAATCCCCCGCGCTCCCGCCCCGCCATGGGGTGACCGCCGATATAAGCAAAGCCGTGTTCCTTCGCAATCGGCGCGAGCTGGGCGCACACGCCGCGCTTGACGCCGCACAGATCGACGAGGATGGCGCTTTTGGCGATCTGCTCCGCGTGCCCGCGCACCCAGCCGACCGCCGCCGCAGGGCGGATGGCGACGAGTACAAGATCACACGCGGGCAAGTTTTGGTCCGTCAGCGCGCCGTCGATGGCGCCGCTGAGCCGCGCCAGCGTCATGGTCTCCTCGTCGAGGTCGATCCCCCAGACCGTGTGCGCGGTACGCGCCTTGATGCTTTTTGCCATCGACCCGCCGATGAGGCCGAGGCCTACGATGCCGACCTTCACACGCTTCCCTCCCCTTCGCTCATGAACGCGTGCAGCGCAAGGAGCCTGCGGTTGAGCTTATCAAACGCCTGCGGATTCAGGGATTGCGGCCCGTCGCTCAGCGCGTGTGCGGGGTCGTTGTGCACCTCGATGAGCAGCCCGTCGCAGCCCGCGGCGACCGCGCCCATGGCCAGCGGGGCGACGAGCGCATACCGCCCCGTCGCGTGGCTGGGGTCGATGATGACCGGCAGGTGCGTCAGGTGCCGCAGCACGGGCACCGCCGCAAGATCCAGGGTGTTTCTGGTGTAGGTTTCGAAGGTACGGATGCCGCGCTCGCAGAGGATGACCTGCTCGTTTCCGCGCGCCATGACGTACTCCGCGCTCATGAGCCACTCCTCATAGGTGGAGGAAAGCCCGCGCTTGATCATCACCGGCTTTGGCTGCGCGCCGAGAATCTTGAGCAGGTTGAAATTCTGCATGTTGCGCGCGCCCAACTGGATGACGTCCACATCCTCAAACAGCGGCAGCTGCGAAGCATCCATGATCTCGCTCACGATGGGCAGGCCCGTCTCCGCGCGCGCGAGCTTGAGCAGCTCGATCCCCTCCGCACCCATACCCTGGAAGGCATACGGCGAGGTGCGCGGCTTGAACGCGCCGCCGCGCAGCATGGTCGCGCCGCTGGCCTTGACGGCCTTTGCGACGGAGACGATCTGCTCCTCGGATTCGACCGAGCAAGGCCCCGCCATGATGGTCAGCGTACCGCCGCCGATCTGCGTGCCACCCACGCGCACCACCGTATCCTCCGGGTGGAACTTGCGGTTTGCATTCTTATACGGCTCCTGCACGCGCTTGACATCCTCTACGATGTCCAGCGCGCTGATGAGGTCGATGTCCAGCGTAGACGTGTCCCCGACGAGGCCGAGTATCATCTGGCTCGTGCCGAGGCTGGTGTGGATCTGGATGCCCTTGCCGAGCAGCCAGTTTTTCAGGCTCTCGAGCTGATCCGGGTTCGGATTTGGTTTGAGTATGACGATCATATATTCTCCCTTCGCCTACGAAAAAACCGCAGCCGGTCTGGCTGCGGTACTGTGCGATCGTATGCTGTGATTGTTAGCCGATCACCGTCTCTGCGCCAAACCGAACAAAGCCTTACCAAAGTAAAAGCCGGTAAAGCTAAAGTAACGATATTCGGCTGTGCATTCGATACGGGTCATCGTCTGCTTCCTTCTTCGCGGCCGTGCCGCAGATATCCTGCCTGCGGCTTACGCCGCGATTGTTGCTAATTTATCACGCCTGCACACAAAATGCAATAGGTTTTGCGAAAAAATATATGATATACGTTTTATCGGCTCTCTTTCCCCCAAAGGCGGCAGCCTCCTATTGTGTCGCCGGGGCGACCGCCTCCGGGAACGTCTGCCGCACGTCGTATACGCCGATCTCGCCCGGCAATCCCGCGTGCGCCTGCATATAGGCGCGGATGGCGGGCGTGCTCTCGAGTATGACGAACTTGTCGTAGGTTTGAATTTGGCCCATGAACGCATCGTCGTCAAACGCGCTCACCGCATCCACCTGCGCGGCAAAGAGGAAGTAGCGCGCGACATAAGGCAGCTCGTAGCTGGAGACCTGACTGCCCTCGTCGGAAGCGTAGAAGAGATAGCGGGTGTCGTTATCCGGCACATGCCAGTTGTCCCCCGTCACAGCCTCGACGCGCGCAGGCAGCGTTTCGGAATAACCGGCCTTAATGCTGTTCATACCGTTGAGCTCGGAGAGCAAAATCAGTCCCGCCACCAGCGAGAGCGCCACCGTCGCCATCTGGTAGACGCTCTTGGCTGTCAGGCTGCGAAACGCGCGGTAATCCCGGCGCTCGCCCTGCCGGCGGTAGAAGGAGTTCTCCACGTCCATCGTCATCCGCATGGAGAGCGCGCCAATGAGGAAGAGAATCATGCTCGAAGCATACCGTTCGAAGCCCGCAAGCCGGAGCGCCTCATCCAACGGCATGGACAGGATGTACATCGCCAGAATGCCGGCGTAGTAGAGCACGAGCGCAAGGTCGAGCAGCAAAAGCACCCCCAGCAGCTTCCAATCTTTGCCAAACACCAGCCGCGCAACCAGATAGGCCGCCAGCGAGACGGCGTTGAACGCCACAAAGCCGAGGGTCGGCAGCTGCGAGAGCGAAGTCGTCGTCTCAAGAAAGAGCAAAGCGATCTGCCGAATCTGTTCGGGAGTCTTATCGAGCGCAAACGATGAGAGCGATGAAAAATCGTAGCTGAACTTGCCCGCATCCGAAGCAAACGCAAGCGACGTATGCACATTCCACAGGATCAGCGGAATCAGCGAGAGCGCTATGGTTGCCAGCGCGCTCCAGAAGTACGGGCGCAGCTTTTGATCCGCGTTTTGAAACTGCACGGAGCGGTAGAGCAGAAACAGGTATCCCAGCAGCGCGAAGAAGACGCCGGTATTTTTTACCACCGTCAGCAGACCCAGAACGGGCAAAACGGAAAGGCACGCGGTAAAGAAGCTCTCCCGTTCCGCCATCAGCGCGCCGACGACAGCGAGCGCCAGCGCAGGCAGCAGGAAATCCACCAGCAGATTGTTGATGCGGATGCTGATGTTGAAATACGCCATCAACGAGCAGCCCAGCCCCAGCAGCGCGGCCAGCAGAAACCGCTTTCGGTCGCGAATGACGCCAAACACGGCGTAGAAGCTCGCAAACAGCAGCGTCGCCTGACCGACGAGCATAACGCCCTCACCGTTGCCGACGATGCGGCAGAAATAGTAGAGGAATGACGAGCTGCCCAGCGGGTAGCTCTTGAAGTCGATGATCGCGCTGGCCGCGTCGGGGATGCGGTCTGTCACAAGCATGTATTTAACCACGACCGCCCAGTGCGAGAAGTTGTCGTAGTGCACGAAACAGGTGTCGATCAAAGATGCGGCGATCACGCCGAACACCGCAACAAACGCGAGGTTGATCGCGCTGAGCGAGGTGAGGTTGTACGCCTGCGCAATCCGTCTGTTGATCAGCAGCGCGGCAAGCAGCGCAATGCCGAGGCCGAAGAGCGCGTAGGCCGCGTAGACCAGCACAGCCGCCAGCCCCGCGAAGAACATCACGAGCGCCTGCGCGCAAAAGACGAAGATATAGCTCGCGCGCGGGCTGATCTTCCAGTATGCCCGCGCGAGCGCAACATAGCCTGCCGTGGAGAGCAAAAACGCGATCAGCCGCAGTACGCTCAACGCCATCGCCATCAAATCGCCACGCTCCTTCCTCTCATTTTCACGCCGCCGCGCGCGCTAGAGCGCAACACGTTTTTTGCCGATGCGCGGCCGCAGCGTCCCCTGCTGATACTCAAAGATCCAGTCTTCCAGCAGCGTTTGAAACGCGTTGCTGGCGGAGAGCTCCTCCCAGTTCACAACGGTGTACAGCGCCCCGCCTGCGGCGGATGCAGGCCGGTCCTCACTCTTGAGCAGGATGCGCACCCCGCTGCGCGGAGAGAGCGTAAGCGTGTCCGCCGGCTTTCTCAGATCCCGCAACACGGCATAGCGGAAGTTGAAATCGACGAGCGTGCCGCTGACGCCCTCGTCAAAACGAACCGCCCGCTCAAGCTGGATGCGCGGCAACGCACGCATCTCCATGTGCTGCTTTTCCAGGCGCATGCTCGCGTTGTTGACGATATCGTCAAACGCGGTCACCCATACGTTCATCGAGACCGGCAGGGAGTGCTGGCGGTCATAGACCAGCTGCAGGTACTCCCGGTTGTCGTGCTCGGCCATGCCCGGCTCGAGCTGCACATGGTAGAGCCACCGATTTCCCGCGCTGCTGATGTAGACGATGTGCCCGCGAACGGTTGCGCCGTATTGGCCGCTGCTGAGCGAAAACTCCAGCGGCTCGTCATCCGGCAGGTAGGCAGGATGCTTCAGCGTAAAGAGAAAGCCGCCCTCGGAGATGTTTTTCGTGATCGCGTCGAACACCCTGCCGTTGTACACAAACCGCACCGGGATCTGCGCCTCAAACCGCTCGCTGGAGCGAAAGGCCTTTCGTCCCATCATGAAGTAGACCGCATACAGCAGGTTTGTGATGTTCAGCAGAAGCCAAAAGGCGATAAAACTGCTGTAGAACAGCGCCATGCCGTATTTCCCGCTCAGATAGCGGATCAGCCCCGCGATGGACATGCCGAGCATCACCAACTGCGGGATGATAAAGACAAAGTTCGAATTCTGCGGCTTGCTGGAGCTCTTGTCCGTCACCTTGAACTTGAGCTGCTTGAGGCCGATCGTCTCAAGAAACACAGGGATGATCATAAACGGCGCTAAGATGGTATCTATGATCTGGTTCCAGCGCTGGTTTCGCGTGTCGCTCGAAAGGCAGCGCACCGCAAGCGAATAGAAGATATACTGCGGCCCCCAGATGGCGAGGATCTGCCAAAAGGTCGTGTTGACCACCTGCAGGTCAAACAGCGCAAACATGACCGGTGCAAGCGTGAACACGATCCGCCGCCCGAACGACCACCAGTAGGAGTATGAGAGCATGTAGCTGATGCGTGCGCCAAGCGAAAGCCCCTGATTGACAGGGATCTTGGTGTTGCGCACCGACTGGATCACACCGCGTGCCCAGCGGATGCGCTGGGTCACCATGCTGCGGATGCTCGTCGGCGCGAGGCCGCTCGCCAGCGGGCGCAGCGTGGAATACGTCGTGTACCCCTTGGACTGGATCTTGATGCCGGTCTCGAAGTCCTCTGTGATCGTATCCGTCGGAAAACCGCCGATCTCCTCGAGCGCCCGGCGCGCAATCACCGTGTTGCTGCCCGTGTAGGCCACGGCGTTGGAGCTATTGCGCATCACGTTGATCTCGCGCGAAAAGAAGTCCTGCTCGTTTGGAATATTCTGCTCGGCATAGAGGTTGAATTGAAACAGGTCAGGGTTGTAAAAGCTCTGCGGTGTCTGAATGAAGCCGATCTTGAAGTCCGGGTCGATCTCCTCCGGCTTGCGCAGCACCCACTCCCCGTCCTGATGCCGCAGGCGCGGCAGAAAAAAATACGGCACCGTCTCCATCAGAAACGCACGCCGCGCGATCATATCCGCGTCAAACGTGGCCACGAGCGGGGATCTCGTGTGCCGCAGGGCGTTGTTGAGATTGCCGCTCTTGGCTTCCTTATTGTTCGCCAGCGGAAGATACCCGACGCCGAAGCGCGCGGCGAGCGCCGCCATGGCGGGGCGGTTTCCATCGTCGGCAATATAGATATGCACCTTGCTCTTGTCCGGATAGTCCATATAGGTCAGGGCGTTTACGGTCTTGTAGAGCAGCTCGACCGGTTCGTTGTGCGTTGCGACCAGTACGTCCACATCCGGATACCAGCTTACGGGGATCTGCGGCAGTGCGAGGTCCACCTTACTCGAGCGGGCCTTGCGGTAGTAGAGCTCAAACGTGCCCAGCGCGGAGGTGATTTCGCTCACCAGCAGAAGAATGCCGAACAGGATGGCGACCACCCCGCCCTGCAGCGGCAGCGTGAACACCGCGCGCCACACCAGGTATATCACCGAGGTGAGCGTTGCGAGAATAAACATCGCATTTTGAAATCTTCTGTTTTGAAACAGCTTGGCCATGTTCCCCCGTCTTCCCGCAACCCGGTGTTCTCGCCGGCTCATGTCACAGACCGCCTGCCGCGCGTGCGCAGATCAATCGCGACCTATAACAATTTCATTTTAGTTTTTTCGGGCAGCCGTGTCAACGAACCTTTTGACCGACACCGCTTTGACGGCAGATTCTACGTCTCGACAAAGACACACGCGACACGCGGCTTTTGCCGTCTTTCCATCCGGCGAACCGGTTTTTGCGGCCCTGCGCGAAGAGGCATGTCACGTTTCACCCGCGCATCGTTGACTTTCATGTAATTTTACATTATTCTGTTGTCGAACAAGCGCACGGCAAGCCGCCCTTTTGATCGGGATTGTCACATGCGCCCGACGGTTCTTCCGGTTTCATCCTGTCCGCGCCATACGCGGTTTATCCGTTCCATTCAGGAGGCCCCCCCATGTCGAGACGCGCGTCGATCCCCCCTCTGACCGCGCTGGAAGAGATGATGGACAACATCCCCATCCAGCTCTGGCAGATGTCCTACGCCTGCACCTATGGCCGCGCCAACGCGGCGCATGCGGCGTTTCTCGGAAGGCCCCGCGTCGAAATCGAGCAACAGCCGATTGAGAGCGTATTGCCCTCTGCCGACGCTGCCGCCGCCATTACGCAGACGCGCAGCGCGTTTGAGCAGAAGCATCCCGTCGAGATCGAGCAGTGGCGCAGGGACGGTGCAGGAAGGCGCAGGCTGCTGCACATCGTCATGACGCCGGTAACGGATGAAACGGGCGCCCCGCTCTTTTTGAGCTGCTGCGCGACGGACGTCACCGATCAGCGCGAGGCCGCGCTTGCGCTGCAGCACTGCCGCGAGCAAATGGACAAAGATGCGGAAAAAAAGCTCTCCGGCGCGGCGGACGCACTCTGGGGGACGGTCAGCTCCCTCGTGCACCAGGCCGAATCGCGCGATGCGCAGGCAGGCGCGCACCTGCGGCGGCTCTCGGAGTCCTGCCGCGTGGTGGCGAGCATCCTCTCGCTCAACAGCATATACAGCCACAGCCTGAGTTACGACTTCATCTACAAGCTCCAGCAGGCCTGCCTGCTGCACGACATCGGCAAGGCCGATATTCCCGAACGCATACTGCTCAAGCCCGACAAGCTCACGCGCGAGGAGTTTGACGAGATCAAGAAACACACCGTCCTCGGGGCGCAGGCGCTCGAGCGGGCATATCAGCATCTGCCCAAGGGCGACATCTTCCGCATGGCGAGCGACATCGCGCTCTATCACCATGAGCGCTGGGATGGCAAAGGCTACCCCAAAGGTCTCAAGGGCGACGATATCCCGCTTTCCGCGCAGATCGTCGCCATCTGCGACGTCTACGACGCGCTGCGCAGCCCGCGCCCCTATAAGCCCGCGCTGCCGCACGAAGAGAGCATGCTCGAGATCCGCCACGAGTGCGGCACGCAGTTCAACCCCGCGCTGTGCGACGCGTTTTTCCAGTGCGCAGAGGAGCTGCGCCATATCTTTGAGTCTGGCGCCGCCTGACAGCCCGCCCCCGCCGATACGACCCGACCGCGGAGATCACTTCCGCGGTCTTTGTGTTTCCTCGCATGCGACTATCGCTCAATCCCCGAAGCGGCTGTTTTTTAGCGCGCTCGTAAAGCGGCCGCTGCGAAGATCCGTATAGCGCACATAGAGCGAAACGCGGTTGCGCCGATCCAGCGCGGCCCAGATCTCCCGCGCGAGCTCCTCCACCGTGCCGCCGATGGCGACCTCGCGCGGCTTTCCGGCAAAGGCCGGCAGCGGGTTTCCGTCCCCCGCATAGGTGTGGATCAGACGCGCCGCACCGTCGCGCGGATCGTAGCTCCAGTACTTTCTCCGGCAATCCGGCCCACCCTCCGCCTTTTGGACGATGCCAAGCGTACAGCGCCCGGTCGGCAGCACCACCCCCGCGATGCGCGGCGTATTGTTTGGCGCATCCGGCTCGTAGCAGCGTGTGCTCATGGCATACTGCAGCGAGTGCCCGGCCGCAAGGCTCTGGCAGATCGTCTCCGCATGGTCGCCGTTTGCCAGCACGATACTGCCGGCATAGAGGCAAAGCGGCGTATAGAAGATCAGCGTCGGGTCAAGGACGCGGCTTTCTTCAAACGCAAGGATCGAGAGCGCATCCCCCTCTTCACGCAAAACGCGGTTGCGGCTGTTTTCGCTGCGCCCCATGAGAAAATAGGCGGTCACAGCCGATCCGCCGAGGCTGCCGAGCAGAATCCCCCGCCCGGGGTAAGCATTGGCGGACAGCGCGGATGCAATCGACTCCATATCAGCCTCCGATCGGCACGGGTTTGAATCCCTCGCCGTCAAACTGCCAAATTTCACGAAAGCCGCAGTCTGCCGCAAGCGCCTCAGCCGCGTCAAAGCGGCAGACGATATCCTCCGCGCGGTGCGCGTCCGCGCTGATCGTAAGCCGCCCGCCGCGCTCGCCGAGCGCCCGCAGCAGCGTGCGGGAGGGATACGGCGCGCTGCGATATCCGCGCGAGATCGCGCCCGTGTTGATCTCGAAGATCTTGTCCGCGGCGACGAGCAGATCCATCGCCGCAAGCGCCGCCGCATGAAAGCGCGGGGTATTCGCGTCAAAAAACACCCGCTGCTCGTCAAACTTGGTCAGCAGGTCGAAGTGGCCGACGATATCGACCGCTTCCGCCTTTGCCAGGTCGGCATATTGTCGAAAATATGCCTCCGCCACGGCGTCTGCGCCGCCGGGCGCGTATGCGGCCAAGATCCGCTCCGTCTCCTCGGCGCTGTTGTCGACGCAGCACAGCTCGCCGCCCGCAGGGATGTGGTGAATGGAGCCGATCACATAGTCGAATCCCCGCGCCGGCTCTGCGGAGTAGAGGTCCCACTCCGCGCCGCAGTAAACGTCGATTTGACCGCGGTATGCTTGCTTGAGCCGCCGCGCCTCTGCGGCATAGTCACCGACGCGCGCGCGGTCGATCGTCCAGCAGGCTTCATACGGCATAGGCGTATGCACGCTGAACCCCAGCGAGGTCAGCCCCGCCGATATCGCGGCCTGCACCATCTCTTCCATGGTGTTCTGGCCGTCGTCAAATGTACTGTGCGTGTGTAAATTCTGCCGGATCATCCGCCTTGCCCTCGTCTTTCGTTTGTCGCCGTGCCGCTCAACGCTCGCCTAGACCATCTTCTCCTGTTTGACCTTGCGGTCGATCACGTGCCGGCCGGCCATTTCACGGCGGATATCCTCCAGCTCGATGCCGGATTCCAGCATGAGCACCATGCAGTGATACATCAGATCGCCGAGCTCGTAGACCGTGTTTGCCTTGTCTCGATCCTTTGCGGCGAGGATGACCTCCGTGGTCTCTTCCCCAACCTTTTTGAGGATCTTGTCCAGTCCCTTTTCAAACAGATAGGTCGTATAGGAGCCCTCCTTGGGCTGCGATCGCCTGCCGCGCAGCATCTCAAACAGATCCGCATAGCGAAACCCCGGCGCTTCCTCCCCCTCGAATACAGGCCGATGAAAGCAGCTCTCCGCGCCTGTGTGGCACGCGGGCCCGCTCTTGCGCACCTCGACGAGCAGGGCGTCCGCGTCGCAATCCGCCGTGATAGAGACGATCGTTTGCACGTTTCCGCTCGTCTCGCCCTTGCGCCAGAGTTCCTTCCGCGAGCGCGACCAGAAGCACGTTCGCCCTTCCGCCATCGAAACGCGCAGGCTCTCCTCGTTCATATATGCCAGCATGAGCACCTGCCCGCTCTGCGTATCGATCACGATCGCGGGGATCAGCCCGTTTTCGTCAAATTTGATTTGGTCGATCTTCAGCATGTCAAACCCTCCGCATCGGTATGCCCGCCTCGTGCAGCGCCAGCTTGAGGTCGGGAATCTGCACTTCGCCAAAATGGAAGATCGAGGCGGCAAGCCCCGCGTCCACTTTGGGAAGCGACGTAAACAGCTCTACAAAGTCCGCGATTCCGCCCGCTCCGCCAGAGGCAATCACAGGAACGCTCACCAGCTCGCACACCGCGGCGAGCATCGGCAGGTCGAACCCCTGCTTCACTCCGTCCGTATCGATGGAGTTGAGCACGATCTCGCCCGCACCCGCGTCCACGCCGCGGCGGATCCACGCCAGCGCATCCATCCCGGTGTCCTCTCTTCCGCCCTTTGCAAACACGCGAAACTGCCCGTCCACGCGCTTGACATCCACCGAGAGCACCACGCATTGGTCGCCGTAGCGCTTGGCCGCCTCGCCGATCAGCGCGGGGTTTCGGATCGCCCCGCTGTTGACGCTGACCTTGTCCGCGCCGCACTTGAGCACGCGGTCGAAGTCTTCCAGGCTGTTGATGCCGCCGCCAACCGTAAGCGGGATAAATATGGTCTCGGCCACGCGCGTAAGGATATCCGTAAAGAGCGCGCGTCCTTCCGCGCTGGCGGTGATGTCGTAAAACACCAGCTCGTCCGCACCGTTTTCGCTGTAATACTGCCCGAGCTTCACGGGGTCGGAGACATCGTTGAGACCGAGGAAGTTGACCCCCTTGACCACGCGCCCGTCCCGAACGTCCAGGCAGGGGATGATGCGCTTGGTGATCATGTGTTTGCCTCCCGTATCGCGTCCGCAAGCCGGATCGCCCCCGTATAGTATGCCTTGCCGACGATGGCGCCGTAGAGCCCGAGCACCTTCAGTGCCCGGATATCGTCCAGCGAGCTGACCCCGCCGGAGGCGATGAAGCGCATGCGGCTCTGCTCCATCAGGCCGGAATACAGTGCGCGGTTGGCGCCGGCCATGGCCCCGTCCCGCGCGATGTCGGTGCAGATCACGGTGGAGACGCCGATCTGGCCGAGGCTTTCGCAGTAGTCCTCCCCGCTTAGCCCCGTCGTCTCTGTCCAACCCCTGACCGCGACCATGCCCTCTCGCAGATCGACGCCGACCGCAATGGCGGCGCCGTATTTTGCCACCATGTCTGCGACGAAGCCGAGATTGCCCGCCGCCGCCGTGCCGAGGATGACGCGAGTCACCCCCGCGTCGAGATAGCGCAGGATGGTCTCCTCGTCCCGTATGCCGCCGCCGAGCTCCACAAAGAGCCCGCTGGTGCGGACGATCTTCGCCGCGACGTCGAAATTCGGCGTGCCGCCGCACTTCGCGCCCTCCAGATCGACCACGTGGATCCACTGCGCCCCTGCCTCGCGAAACGCCCCCGCGAGCTTCGGCGGATCCTCGCTGTATACGCTCATCTTCGCATAGTCGCCCTTATACAGGCGAACCGCCTTCTTCTCATATAAATCGATTGCCGGTAAAACGATCATGTATCCTTCTCAATCCTGGTCTTGGTTCGGTTTGCGCAGACCTACATCTCGCAGAACGCGCGGAGGATATTCAGCCCCACACTGCCGCTCTTCTCGGGGTGAAACTGGCAGCCGAGCACGTTTTTTCGGCCGGCTGCGGCGGTCAGCTCCGCGCCGTATTCTGCGGTGGCGAGGGTGTTCTCCTCGCAGTTGGCCGCGTAGAAGCTATGCACGAAATAGACGCAGTCCCCCTCGCGTACATGGCAAAAGAGCGGATGCTGCGGCTGCCTGAGCCGCAGTGCGTTCCAGCCGATATGCGGTACCTTGAGGTGCGGCGGGATCCGTGGCCGCATGTCGACCACATCCCCCGCGATCAGCCCCAGCCCCCGGTGCTCGCCGTATTCAAAGCTGCGCGCAAAGAGCAGCTGCATCCCGAGGCAGATGCCCAGCAGCGGCTTGCCCGCCCTCGCTTCTTCGGTTACGGTCGCGTCCAGCCCCGTCGCGCGGAGCTTGTTTGCCGCGTCCTCAAACGCACCCACGCCGGGGAGGATGATCTTCTGCGCCGCGCGCAGCTCCGCCGCGTCCCCGGTAACGATCGCCTCTGCGCCGATCATGGTGAGCGAGCTCTTGAGTGAAAAGAGGTTGCCGACCCCGTAGTCCACAATCGCGATCATGTCACAGCACGCCCTTCGTCGATGGGATCTCGTCCGCATACGCCGCCTCGATGGCGGCCGCCTGCCGGAGCGCCCGACCGAGCGCCTTAAACATCGCCTCTGCGATGTGGTGCGAGTTTTCGCCGTCGAGCTGGCGGATGTGCAGCGTGATCTCCGCCGTCCGGCTCAGCGCAAGGAAGAATTCCTGCACCAGCTCGGTGTCAAAGCTGCCGATCTTCTGCGCGGGGATGTCCGCCGCGTACCGCAGGCTGCCGCGACCGGAGAGGTCGACCGCGCAGAGCACGAGCGCCTCGTCCATCGGCAGCAGCACGCTGCCGTAGCGGGTGACGCCGCGCTTCTCGCCGAGCGCCTGCTTCAGCGCCCCGCCTAGCGCGATTGCGACATCCTCCACGCTGTGGTGGTCGTCCACGCCCGTATCCCCCGCGCAGCGCACGCTCAGGTCGAATCTTGCGTGCCGCGCAAAAAGCGTGAGCATGTGGTCTAGAAACCCCACGCCACTGTCGATGTCGCCCTTGCCCGTCCCGTCGAGGCTGAGCGTGAGCGTGACGTCCGTCTCCGCGGTGGTTCGTTTACAGGTTGCCGTTCTCATATGCGCTTGCTCCCTTTCTCGCTCATGATCTCCCGTATGGTCTGCAGCAAAATCTCCATCTGTTCGCGCGTGCCGATCGTGATGCGGCAAAAATCCCGTATCCGCTCCTTTGAAAAGTGTCGCACCAGTACGCCGCGCGCTTTCAGCGCCAGGTAGAGCGCCTCGCCGCCGATTGCTCCGCTGCCGGCAAACAGAAAGTTCGCCGAGGACGGCAGCACCGTAAAGCCGAGCGCGCGCAGCCGCTGCGCCGTATCCGCGCGCACCGCCATGATCTGCCTCGCGTTTTCGCGGTAGTACGCGTCGTCCTCTATGGCGGCGACCCCAGCGGCCTGCGTCATGCGGTTTACATTGTAGGGGTTGATCGCGTATTTCACCGTGTTGAGGTCACGCAGCAGCTCCGCGTTACCGATGCCAAAGCCCAGCCGGGCGCCCGCGAGCGAGCGGCTCTTGGAAAACGTCTGCACCACCAGCAGGTTGTCATACCGCATCGTCAGCGGCACGCAGCTTTCACCCCCGAAGTCGATATACGCCTCGTCCACGATCACCACGCGTCCGGGGTTTTCGCGCACGATCCGCTCGATCTGCCAGAGCGGCAGGCAGCCGCCCGTCGGTGCGTTTGGATTCGCGATGAGGATGTGCTCGGGGATTCCCAGATAGTCGCGATAATCGATCGAGAGATCGCTTTTGAGCGGAATCTCGCGGCTCGGCACACCGCAGAAGCGCGCATAGACCGGATAGAACCCATAGCTGATGTCCGCAAATGCAAACGGGTTTTCCGCATCGCCAAACGCGAGAAACGCAAAGTATAGCATCTCGTCCGAACCGTTGACAGGCAGCACATTCTCCGGCTCCACGCCGTAATGCCGCGCCGCGGCTATGCGCAGCTGCGTGCACTCCGGGTCGCAGTAGAGGTTGAGCCGCTCCGCCTCCCGGTGCGCGGCTGCCACAACGGCCGGCGAGGGCGGATAGGGGGATTCGTTCGTATTCAGCTTTACATACCGCGCGTCCCTCGGCTGTTCCCCCGGGGTATACGGCGTAAGCAGCGTATATTTTTTGCTCAGGAACCGGCTCATGCCTCCCGCTCTCCTTTGCGGATCAGCGCCGCGCGCGCGTGCGCCTCCAGCCCCTCCGCGCGTGCGAACACCGCGATCGTATCCGCCAGCGCGGACAGCGCCTCACGCGGATAATAGGTATACTGCGTTTTTTTCACGAAGTCGTCCACGCCGAGCGGGCTGGAGAAGCGCGCCGTGCCGCTCGTCGGCAGCGTGTGGTTCGGCCCGGCCAGGTAGTCGCCCAGCGACTCGGGGCAATCGTGCCCGAGAAACACCGAGCCGGCGTTTTTCACACCGGCCAGATACCGCTCCGGCTCCAGCACGCACAGTTCCAGATGCTCCGGCGCAAGGTCGTTTGCCAGTGCCACGGCGTCCATCAGGTCGCCGGTTACGATGATCCTGCCGTTTTGTTCGATGGACGCGCGGGCGATCTTTTCGCGCGGCAGCCCCTTCAGCTGCCGCTCTACCTCCGCGCTCACGCGCTCGGCCAGAGCGCGGCTGTCGGTGACAAGCACCGCGGAGGCAAGCGCATCGTGCTCCGCCTGGCTCAGCAGGTCCGCCGCGACGAAGGCCGGGTTCGCGCTTTCGTCCGCAACGACGAGGATCTCGCTCGGCCCGGCGATCATGTCGATGGCCACCCGCCCGAACACCTGCCGCTTTGCCTCGGCAACGTAGGCGTTGCCGGGGCCGACGATCTTGTCCACCTTCGGCACGGTCTCGGTGCCGTACGCCAGCGCGGCGATCGCCTGCGCCCCGCCCGCCCGGAAGACGCGATCTACCCCCGCAAGCCTCGCTGCGGCGAGGATAGGCGCCGCGATGCGGCCGTCCTCACCGGGCGGGGACGTCATCACGATAAGCGCGCAGCCTGCGAGCTTGGCCGGAATAGCGTTCATAAACACGGTGGACGGATAGCTCGCCGTACCGCCGGGGATGTACAGCCCGACTTTCTCGATGGGCGTGATCTTCTGCCCCATATAGACGCCGTTTGGCCGCTCGAGGCGAAAGCCCTCCCGCAGCTGCATGCTGTGAAACGCGCGGATGTTCTCCGCCGCGGTCTGCATGGCCTCGAGCAACTCGGCCGGGAGCGCATCCATCGCATCGTCCAGCTCGCTCTGCGGCACCTCCAGCGCGGCAATCTCCGCGCGGTCAAACTTCTTTGCATACGCCAGCAGCGCCCGGTCGCCGTTTTGCGCCACATCCGCTAGGATATCGCGCACGACGGCCTCTACGCCGCTGTCCTCCAGCCGGCGCAAAAAGAGCGTGCGCTTGTCCGTCTGCGCATAGTCGAGGATCTTCATGCGTTCACCGCCTTTTCCAGTCCACGCCGGAGCGCTTCGATCTCTTCTCCCTGAAACTGATAATGCGCCTTGTTCGCGATCAGCCGCGCGCTGATCGGCTCGATCTGGTCGAGCACGCTCAGGCCGTTTTCCGCGAGAGTCTTGCCTGTCTCCACGATATCCACAATCACATCCGAAAGCCCGAGGATCGGCGCAAGCTCGATGGAGCCGTTGAGGCGGATGACGTCGATCTCGCGGCTCTGCGCGGCATAATGCCGCCGCGCGATGGCGGGAAACTTCGTCGCCACACGCAGGATCCCCGTATGCGGATCGCAAAAATCCGAAAAACCCGCAACGCACATGCGGCACCTGCCGATGCCGAGATCCAGCAGCTCATAGACATCCGGCGCGTATTCCAGCAGGATGTCGCGCCCCGCAACGCCGATATCCGCCGCACCCCGCTCGACATAGATCGCCACGTCCGTCGGCTTCACCCAGAAGTAACGCACGCCCGCTTCCTCGTTTTCAAACGTAAGCCTGCGGTTCTCCGCCAGCAGCTCGGGGCAGTCGTACCCCGCGCGTGCAAAGAGCGAGTATGCCTTCTCTCCCAGTCGTCCTTTGGGCAGGGCGATGTTGATCATGCGCTTCATGCGTTCCCCTCCTGATTCAGCCGAATGGTCTCGCGGCAGACCAGAGAGGCCTCTTCCTCCCGCTGTACGCGAATGCGCAGTCCCTGCGCGCGGAGCGACTCCGCTGCGGAAACGATCTCAAGCGGGCTGGTCTCTTCCCCGTAGAGCACGAGTACGTCCGCTTCAAACGCAGGCTTTTGCTCCACAAAGCGCTCCAGCTGGTCGAGGTAGACCGCAAAGCCGATCGCCTCGCCGCGCTTGCCCATGCGCGCCAGCAGGTTGTCGTAGCGCCCTCCGGCAAGCACACCGGCGGGGATCCCCTCCACAAAGCCGCGAAAGACGAGCCCGTTGTAGTAATCCATATCGTTGACCACCGAAAAATCGAGGTTGACCCCGCCTATGCCGTAGGCTTCGAGCATCCCGCTCACGCGGCGAAGCCCTCTGAGCGCTTCGCGGCTCGTCTGCGGCAGATCGAGTGCCTCCACGCGCCGGAGCGTCTCGTCCAGCGGCCCGCAGGCGGAAACGAGCGCGGAAAGCCGCCCCTTCGCCCGCTCGGATACGCCCAGCTCCGCACAGAGCGCCGCAAGTCCATGCTGATTTTTCTCCCCCACGAGCGCGAGCAGGCGCGCGCAGTCTGCATCACCGATGGGCTCCTCCGCCAGCACACCCGAGAGCACGCCGACATCCGAAACGTCCAACACATACCGCTCGCTGATGCGCTGCAGGCTGCGCGCGGCGAGCATGAGCACCTCGCCCGCCGCGTAGTCGTCCACGCGGCCGATGCACTCCAGCCCGGTCTGCATGATTTCGCGAAAGCCGTGGGCGTTGCGCGGCACACGGTAGACCGTCTCCGTATAGCAGAGCTTCTGCGCGCGCCCGTCGTCCTTGACATTTTTGATGATCGAGAGCGTCACATCCGGCTTGAGCGCCTTGAGCTTGCCGTTGGTGTCGCTGAAGGTGAGCACCTGCTCGCTGGCTAGGAACTTTTTGTTGCGCATATAGAGGTCGTACTCTTCGAATTTTCCGACCTTGTACGGGCGGTAGCCATAGTCGAGATATAGCTCGCGCAGCTCAAAGAGGATGCGCTCCTGCGTGGTCAGCGTCTCGGGTTTCACAGCGGCTTTTCCCCCTCTTTCATGCGCGAGAGGATCATCCGGTAGCCGCCCGCGCCGTAGTGAAGGCAGCGCTTGACGCGGCCGATGGTCGCCGTACTTACGCCCGTCTTCTCGATGGCCTGCTGATAGGTGCCGCCCGCGTCAAGCGCCTTTGCGATCTCCAACCGCTGGGAGAGGTCGCGAATCTCCTGAATCGTGCAAAGATCTTCAAAATAGCGGTAGCACTCCTCTACGTCTCTGAGCAGCAGCACGGAGGAGAAGAGCGCGTCCGTCTGTTTGTTTCTCGGTAAGCCCATGGTTGTATTCCCTCGCTTTGTCTCGTTCGCCCGCCGCCTTGCTTCGCGCCGGTCCGGGTTGCGGCTTTCATCCGGGTCTTTTGTATTTTATCACTTCTCTGTGCTAAAGTACAGAATTATTTTTAGCGAATCGATCTTTTTTCCGTCCCCCGTACGATCCAGCTGCCCCGACGTGTAAAAAAAGCCGCTTCGCGCGGCATTTTCTCTTGCTTCTCAAAACGGGATATACGATAATACAATGCTAGAGGGCTTGCCCTCCTGTCGGAACTTCGATCGATCACGCCTCCCTCGCTTGGCGAAAGCGCGCAACGACCGCGCAGCTGTGTTCCTTCTGTCTATAACGTCGAGCGGGCGCGGTTGGGTGCCTTCGGATTCCGGCAAGAGCGGGGTGGTACGCCCCCGCTCCGGCCAAAGGGCAACCCGCGGGGGGG
>JAEWQH010000004.1 GCA_023399275.1 Bacillota bacterium | reverse complement strand
GCGGCAGGAGCCGATTTCTCCTGTTTGCCAGTGTTCTCGGTATCGGGAAGCATCAGGCTGCCCAAATAGTCCTTTTTCAGCTGTGGATACAGGTGCTTGGAAACTGGCAACCAGCAACCCGAGCCGGTCAAAATGCCTTCGGCATTTAGTTTAGCGATGTGCCGCAGGTTGACGATATAGGCGCGATGGACTTTGATAAAATCGGGCCACTGCAAGAGCCTGGCCTCATAGTCTGAAAAGGTGCCGGTAATTTCTTCTTGCTTTCCGTCAGATAGATGAAAGCCGATGCTTCTTCCAATGACCTCCACATATTCAATTTGCGAAAAAGCAAGGCGCAACACACTGCCTTTTGTTTTGATGACCATGCCAGCTTCATCCCTTCGGCTGACCTCGCTCATGATCCTATCCAGTACCGGGAACAAAAAGAGTGTGTCTAGCGGCTCAGGCAGACAGTACCAGAGATCTAACCCTGTATCGGCGATATTCTGCCCTAAAGAAACGATACGGATAAACCGAATCTGTCCATCCTTCGGCCTTATTTCTTCGATGACACTGTCACTTTTATCACCGCTTAAAAACAATGCATCATATTCACCCGGTGTAAAATAACAAAGCAAATCAAAATCATTTGTAAAAAAGCGGTAGGTAAAAGCAACCGCTTTTTTTTGCTGATACAGGTCAAAAAGTGCTGACAGGAGGTCGGCTGTTTCTTTATTCGGGAGATATGCTGCAATATGCATAAAAGACCTCCTAATCTATTTTAATCCAATTTCATTTTACCATAAGATACTATGAGCTTCAACGCAGTAAAGTCCCCTTTCGTGCAGTTTTATCCCCCTTTCATGCAGGTGACGGTTTTTGATACTGCTTTTATGCTACCCTAACATCGGATTTTAGTATAAGTTCAACCAGGTAAGGAGGAAGTCGATGAAGGCTATTGTACTATTGCTTGAGACTGTTGGTATTGCTTTTGTATTCGTTTGGCTGAATGCTTCGTTGCATCAAATGGCACGATGCAAGGCGGATATGACAAGAGCAGGCAATCAGCTTGACCTATACCGTGCGCAGCAAGCCGGAGTGAAAAGTGAAATGGAATACCGGCTGCGGCAGGAGCAAGTGGAAATCAGCGAGGATATTTATAAAGCGGCAGTGGATGCCTATCATCGTACACTGCAAAAGCCCATGAACCGTATTCCGGCATTCTTTTTAGGCTTTCACCTTGAAAAAAAGGGGGAAACAACTTATGGAACAAGAATTTTTAAGTGTCCTGCTCATGTCCGGTATGGTGATGGTATGAGTCTCTCGGAATTAGCAAATTGATACAAGCGGCAAGATGACCAACAACGTTGCGCTTAAGGGTACAACCCCCTTTTCATTGACCAACCTTTATAATGGTTATCTGTTTGCCGATTGCGATCCGAAAAACTATATCCTCTCAACCTCCGACTTAAAGGCCTAGCCATTGCAGATTATTCGCCGCCAAGTCCTTTTCGAATAATGTACACGGGTTTAACCTCGTTTCGGGCGGCCGTTCCAAACCGCGGGAACAAAGGTTGTTGAGATACGCTACAGCGGCAGTAAAAAAGTGACATATACGATAACCGTTAACTGATTTAAAGACAGGAGGAGCAAACAAATGAAAAAGTTCTTAAGTATGTTTCTTGCACTGAGCATGGTGTTCACCATGCTTCCAGTTTCGGTACTGGCGGATGGAAGGGACATAAACAGAGAAATAATTGCATTCGCACCACTGACTGAAACAGAAAAATTGGTGCCGACCGGCACACCGTTAGAAGATTTAGAACTGCCCGAAAGCCTGACGGCTACGGTGCTGGTGACGATAATCACAGACAGTGGCGACGCAGACAGCGGTGATACAGACAGCGGCGTACCATTAGAGCAGAAAGTGGATGCCTCTATTCCGGTGACATGGACTTCTGAACCGGCGTATGACATGGACGCCGAGGGCGTTTATGTGTTTACGCCGGTTATAGATCGCTATACGCTTATCGCCGACTTGCCGGAGATTACCGTGACGGTAGGAGCGCCGATGATGAAGATGGGTCTGCTCGCCGCAGGTTCACCCATAGACATCAGCGCCATGACCGTTCCTCAAATGAAAACAGCGATTGAAACTGAGCTTAATAAGCCGAGCGTTACAAGCGTTACCGTCACAGGCAGTAAAACAGGTGTGACAGAATCGCTCGCGCTCACCATACCCGAGGGAAAAACGGTGAAATGGGGCGCGACGATAAGCACGAGTACCTTTTTAGACGCCTTGATTAAGCTTTCGGGCAGCGGTGTTTTTGAGTCTACCGGTTACATAACCGCCGATACGGGTACTGCCATCCAAGGTGTCAGCGCCGACGTTTCGGTTGTCATCAGTAACGGTACGGTTAGAAACAACTGCACAAGTACCTCCGTATTATACTCGGTTATCTATATGACAACTACACCTACCGACGCATCCTCCGTCAATGTTACAGTCAAGGGCAGTGGTGCGGTGTATGGTAAGACAGGCAGCGCCATCTTTACGGGTGGCAGCGTGGTGATTTCGGGCAGCGCCTCCCTTAGCGTCACCGGTGGTGACACTATCTATATGAAGGGTCGCTCGAGCGCAAGACCTACGCTCACGATCGACGGCGGCACCGTAGCAGCTACTACTGCCGCAGGCAAAGCGATTGACGCGGACTATAGTGACATTACCATCTCGGGGAATGCTACCATCACAAGTGCCAGATCAGATGCAAGTGCGGGCTGGGCAACTATCAATGGTGATCTCTGCACACTCACCCTCAAGGGCGGCACAATTCAGAACACCACGTCTACCGGTCAGGCGCTCAATATGACCCCCGTATATGTTGAGATTCCGGCCGGGAAAACGGCAATTGTGAAAGGCAGCGGCAGAGCGATGTCATGGACCCCAACCTTGGTAAGCGCCACTGTCACGGCAAGCGTTAACTACGGTGGAAGCGCGCCTGTCGCCTACAATGCGGCGGACATTTCGACCTACAAATACCTCAAGTTCGCGCCCGCTGCTGTCGTCACTGGCGTTGCCAAAATCGGCAGCACAGGCTACGGTACCCTGCAATCAGCGGTTGATGCAGCTACTGAGGGACAGACCATTACGCTGCTGGAGAACATTACCCTCGCAGCTGCTGTCACCACTAGCGGCACTAAAAGCTTTACCCTTGACCTAAACGGCAAAACGCTGGATGGTGGCTCTGGATTCAATCCAGCTATTGACCACAAAGGCACCAGCAAGCTGACCATAAAAGACAGCGGCACGGGCGGCAAGGTTACTGGCGCAAGTGGTTCAACAACCGGCGGCATAATCTTTGTTGATGGAGGCAGCCTTGAGATACAAGGTGGCACAGTGGAATCTACGCTTTCGAGTGCTGCGATCTATAATTATGGTAGCGGTATAATCACCGTTTCTGGCGGAGAGGTGAAACATACTTTAGGCAGCGGTATAGCAATTTACAACAGTTCCAATGGCATTTTGAATGTTTCTGACGGTACGGTTAACACAAATAACGGTACTGCCATTCACAACAGCTCCACCGGTACAATGAATATTTCAGGCGGTACGGTGAGCGCAACAGGCAATAGCGGCAAGGCCATTAAGAATGAGTCAACCGGTAAAATCAACATTTCCGGTACGGCAATCGTCACCAGTGCAAACACTCAGTTCGAAGGTGGAACAATTTATCTTAGTGGTCCCACTTATACCGATGTTGTGCTTAAAATAACAGGGGGCACAGTAGAAAATACCGCAAACAATGGAATTGCAATCTTCAACTACCAAATGTGCGACATAAAGTTATCAGGCGGTACGGTGAGCGCAACAGGCACTTCCGGCAAAGGCATTTCCAACTATCTGGGAACCAGCGGCGGCGACATTGTCGTTACCGACGGTACGGTAGTAATTAAGGGTGCTGGCAAAGCAATGAATAAAGCCCCCGATTTGAGTGCGTATTCATATGTGCAAATTACTGGAAATACGTCAAGTGCTGATATCACGGGCGCTGTTACTGATATTCCCATAGTAGCTCTTGAAGCAGAAATTGACGAATATAAATACTTAAAGTTTGAGCCCGCTCCTGCCCTCACAATAAGCTCGGTAATAGGACCGGCTACCGGAACCTATCAGACGGGAGATAGCCTGAACTTTATAGTAAATTTTAGCGAGAATGTCACTGTAAACACTGGCGGCGGCACGCCATTTATCCCACTGACAATTGGCTCGATAACCGAACATGCCACCTATGTAAGCGGCAGCGGCACAAGCGCCCTTGTGTTCCGCTATACCGTTCAGTCCGGCGATGCCGATTCTGACGGGATTGCGTGTGCATCACCAGTTACGCTCAATGGCGGCACCATTAAAAGCGCGGCAGGAAACAACGCCTCATTGACGTTTACACCACCTGTTATCTCCGGCGTTTTGGTCGACGCTATTGTTCGCCCAAGCATTAGCATAGATAACCCGTCGGTCATCGAGGGCAATTCCGGAACGACGGACCTTACCTTTACAGTCACCCTCTCTGCCGCCAGTAGCCAATTGATTACGGTGGATTACGCCACGGTGGGCGGATCGTCCACCCCAGAAATGGACTGTAAGCCAGCTAATGGCACGCTCACTTTTGCTCCTGGCGAGACCAGAAAAACGATCAAGGTTATAGT
>JAEWQH010000086.1 GCA_023399275.1 Bacillota bacterium | reverse complement strand
TGTTCGCGCTGATCCGCGCGCAATACGGCGATCTCGGCGCGGAGGTAACGGTGGAGGCGGGCAGGCCGGATACCATCGACCGCGAGAAACTGCTCGTACTCCGGCGTCACGGCGTAGGCCGCATCTCGATCAATCCGCAGACGATGAACGACGAGACCCTGCGACGCGTCGGCCGGAGCCATACGCGGGCGGATATCGTGCGCACGTTTGAGCTGGCGCGCGAGATCGGATTTGACGCGATCAACATGGATCTCATCGCCGGCTTGCCCGGCGAGACGGCGGAGGATATGCAGAGAAGCTGCGATGAAATCCTCCGGCTGCGTCCGGACAACCTGACCGTGCATTCGCTCGCCATCAAGCGCGCATCCCTGCTCAAAAAAGAGCTGGACGGGCATGCGCTTGCACGTGCGGAGACGGCGGAGGAGATGACGCGCATCGGCGCCGACTGCGCCGGGCAGATGGGCATGCGGCCCTACTATATGTATCGCCAGAAGTACATGAGCGGAAACCTCGAAAACGTAGGCTATGCGCTGCCGGGCCGGGAGTGCGTCTACAACATCGACATGATGGAGGAGATCGCGAGCATCCTCGCCCACGGCGCGGGGACGATGACCAAACGCGTGTTTTACGGGCAAAACCGCATCGAACGGCTGCCAAGCCCGAAGGATGTGCCGACGTATCTGGCCAAACTTGATCGCCTGATTTCGCAGAAGGCCGCATTTTTCGGCTGAACGCAATGCAAACGATTGACAGCGGAGAACTCCGCCGATATAATGAGCAGGTAACAGGTTGAGAACGGGAGAGTAGTCCGCACGAAATCGCCCAAGAGAGCGAAACGGCTGGTGTGAGTTTTGCAAACGAGCGTCGGACGAACGGCACCCGCGAACCGCGCGGCCAAAAGGCGGAGCAGCCCCAAGCCGCGACGTAGCTCCGGCGTTAACGGAAAATGAAGCGGAAGGAACGCGGCAAGGGTTGCCGGTTCGTTCAATCAGGGTGGCACCGCGGGTTTCCCGTCCCTCAAGGATCGGAACCTGTTTTTTTTATACCGTTTTCCGGTATAATGTGAGGCAATCAATCAACGGAGGTCGGTTATGGCAGCCTATAAGGCCCCGAAGGGGACGAGGGACGTGCTCCCGGAGCAGAGCTATCAGTGGCAGTTTCTGGAAGCGCGGATTCGGGAAATCGTAAAAAAATACGGATTTTTAGAGGCGCGCACGCCCGTATTTGAGCACACCGAGCTGTTTTTGCGCGGCGTTGGGGAGACGACGGACATCGTTCAGAAGGAAATGTACACCTTCCTCGACAAAGGCGAGCGTTCCATAACGCTCAAGCCGGAGGGCACGGCGGGCGTTGTGCGCATGTTTGTGGAGAACAACCTCTTCGGCGAAACGCAGCCGACGAAGATGTACTACCTCAATAATCCGGTGTTTCGCTACGAGCGCCCGCAGGCGGGCAGGCTGCGCGAGCACCACCAGTTTGGCGTGGAGTTCTTTGGCGCAGCCAGGCCCAGCGCGGACGCGGAGTGCATCGCGGTGGCAACCGAGCTGCTCGGAAGCCTCGGCTGCGGCGGGCTGACGGTCCGCCTCAACAGCATCGGCTGCCCCAAGTGCCGGCCGCACTACCACGAGGCACTGAAGGCCTACCTGCGTGAGCACTACGACGCGCTCTGCGACACCTGCAAGGTGCGCTTTGAGCAAAACCCGCTGCGCGTGCTTGACTGCAAGGTGGAGAGCTGCCAAAAAATTGCAGACGGCGCGCCGGTGATCGGCGACTATCTCTGTGAAGAATGCCGCGATCATCAGGATCATTTGCTCGTGCTGCTGGACGGCATGGGCATCCGCTATGTCATCGACCCGCGGCTCGTGCGCGGGCTGGACTACTACACCAAGACCGTCTTCGAGATCACCTCGGAGAGCATCGGCTCCCAGAGCGCGGTCTGCGGCGGGGGGCGCTATGACGGACTCGTGGAACAGATCGGCGGGCCGCACACGCCGGCGGTCGGCTTCGGCCTGGGGATGGAGCGGCTGCTGCTCGTGTTGGAGAACACCGGTTTTTCGATTGAGAAACCCGTGCGCTACGATCTCTATATCGGCTCTATGGGGGCCGAAGCGGAGGAAAAAGCGTTTTTGCTGGCAGACGCGTTGAGAAAGTCCGGCGCGAAGGTCGAGATCGACCACGTTGGCCGCAGCGTCAAGGCGCAGATGAAATATGCCGACAAGCTCGGCGTGCGGTATGTACTCGTGCTCGGGGGCGACGAGTTGAGCAATGGCGAGGCCAAGCTCAAGCGTATGAGCGACGGACGCGAGACCACGACCGCGCTGGACGCGGAGACCATCCTACAATATCTGGTTTGAGGGGTAAAGGTATATGAGCGAACTATTGGGCGGCTGGAAGCGAACGAACTACTGTGCAAACTTCACCAAGGCCGACGCGGGCAGCGAGATCACCCTCATGGGCTGGGCAAACGTGCGCCGCGATCTCGGGGCGCTGGTGTTTGTGCAGCTGCGCGACCGCACGGGGCTGATGCAGATCGTATTCAACAGCAACACGCTCAGCGAGGCGGACTTTGCGCGCGCATGCACGATCCGCTCGGAATACGTGCTGGCCGTGCGCGGGCAGCTCGTGCTGCGCACCGGCGATATGGTCAACAAAAACATGCCGACCGGCGAACTGGAAGTGCTGGTGTCGGAGTTCAAAATTCTCAGCAAGAGCGAGACCACGCCGTTTGAAATCACCGATGAGTGCAAGGCAAACGAGCTGCTGCGCCTGAAATACCGCTATCTCGACCTGCGCCGCCCCGCGATGCAGAAGAACCTGATCATGCGGCATAAGATCGCTTTTGTTGCGCGCGAGTACTTCGACGAGCAGGCCTTCCTCGAGATCGAAACGCCGATCCTTACCAAGAGCACGCCGGAGGGCGCGCGGGACTATCTCGTGCCCAGCCGCGTGCATCCCGGCAAGTTCTTCGCTCTGCCGCAGAGCCCGCAGCTCTTTAAGCAGCTGCTCATGCTCGCCGGATACGACCGCTACTTCCAGATCGCCCGTTGTTTCCGCGACGAGGATCTGCGCGCCGATCGCCAGCCGGACTTTACACAGATCGACATCGAGATGTCGTTTGTAGAGGAGGCGGATGTGCAGAGCGTCAACGAAGGGTTCCTGCAGCGTTTGTTTCAAGAGACGCTCGGGGTGGAGATCGAGCTGCCGCTGCCGCGCCTGAAGTATACGGAGGCGATGGCGCGCTACGGCTCGGATAAGCCGGATACGCGCTTTGGCCTGGAGCTGGTCGATCTGAGCGAAGTCTTTCGGGGCAGCGCGTTCTCCGTGTTTCAAAATGCGCTGGCAAGCGGCGGCAGCATCCGCGCAATCAACGCAAAAGGCGCGAGCGAGCACTTCTCCCGCAAGGAGCTGGATGCGATGGGCGAGTTTGTCAAGACCTATCGCGCCAAAGGGCTGATCTGGATGAATGACAAGCCGGATGGCCTCGCCTCGCCCGCGCTGAAGTTCCTTACGCCGGACGAGATCGACGCCGTACGCAAGGCCGCGGACTTCTCGCAAGGCGACGTGCTGTTTATCATCGCGGATGCGGACAAAACCGTATTTGCCTCTCTCGGCGCGCTGCGGCTCAAGCTCGCGGAGAAGCTCGAGCTGATTCCGAAAGACAAGTACAACCTGCTCTGGGTCACGGAGTTTCCGCTGCTGGAGTGGGACGAGGAGGAGAAGCGCTTCAGCGCGATGCACCACCCCTTCACCAGCCCGCTGGACGAGGACCTCGAAAAGCTTGACACCGACCCCGGCAGCGTTCACGCCAAAGCGTACGATATCGTGCTCAACGGCGTGGAGATCGGCGGCGGCTCCATCCGTATCCACTCGCGGGAACTGCAAAACAAGATGTTTCGCGCGCTCGGCTTTACCGATGAGCAGGCACAGTACCGCTTCGGCTTCCTCATGGACGCCTTCCGCTTCGGTCCGCCGCCGCACGGCGGAATGGCTTACGGGCTCGACCGCCTTGCGATGCTCATCACCGGTTCGCCGAGCATTCGAGACGTAATCGCTTTCCCGAAGGTGCAAAATGCATCCTGCCCGATGACCGGCGCGCCGGACTTTGTGGACGACAAGCAGCTGCTTGAGCTGAATATCGCCTGCACAAAAATGGAGGAGTAAGCCATGGAAGACGCGGGCGCACATGTGGGCTTCGTCGTTGCCGCTTCGGACGGAACCGCGCGGATTCGCTTTTTGCGCGGCTCTGCCTGCGCGCACTGCGGCGCATGCCTGAGCGCCGGCGAGAGCGAGATGGAGATCACGCTCCCCAACACGCTTGGCGCAAAGCAGGGCGACCGCGTGGCGGTGGACCTCTCGCCCAAGCGGATGGTCCAGGCGAGTCTGCTCGCCTACGCCGTGCCGCTTCTGCTGCTGATCGCGGGCGTGCTGGTCGGCAGCCGCTATGCGGACTGGGCCGGGCTTGCGCTTGGCATATCCGCCTGCGGGCTGGGCTACCTCCTTCTGCGCATCGTCGAAAAGCGCAGCGCAAAAGTGCACCGCTTCGAGCCGAAGATGACGCGCATTGTAGAGGACTGTGAGCAGCCGGACTGAACAACACATCGGCAGGCGGAGGCGGAACAGCCCTCCTCGCGACTTGCGGAAATATGAAGATCGGAACAGGAATAAGGCAACATGAATTGGACAGACTCCCACGCATTTGTTTCCCGATTTGACCCCGAGATCGGCAACGCCATGGCTCTGGAGCTCGGCCGGCAGCGCGATCACATCGAACTGATCGCTTCGGAGAACTTTGTCTCTCCCGCGGTGCTCGCCGCCATGGGCAGCCCGCTGACCAACAAATACGCCGAGGGATATCCCGGCAAGCGCTACTACGGCGGCTGCGAATACGTCGATCTGGTGGAGACCATCGCCATCGAGCGCGCCAAGAAGCTCTTTTGCGCGGAGCATGCAAACGTTCAGCCGCACGCGGGCTCGCAGGCAAACCTGGCCGCGTATCAGGCGCTGATTCAACCGGGGGACACCGTGCTTGCCATGAACCTCAACCACGGCGGCCACTTGACCCACGGCCATAAAGTAAACGAGAGCGGCAGGCTATACCATTTCGTGCAGTACGGCGTGCGCGCGGATACGGGCTGCATCGACTACGACGAGATGGAGCGCCTTGCGCACGAGCACCGGCCGAAGCTCATCGTCGCAGGCGCGAGTGCGTACTCGCGGATCATCGACTTTGAGCGTTTTGGCAAGGTCGCCAAGGATGTCGGCGCGTATTTCATGGTGGATATGGCGCATATCTCCGGCCTGATTGCGGCGGGGGAGCACCCGAGTCCTTTTCCATATGCGGACGTCGTCACAAGCACGACGCATAAGACGCTGCGCGGCGCGCGCGGCGGGCTGATCCTGTGCAAGGAAGCGTTTGCACAGAGAGTCGATAAGGCCGTTTTCCCCGGCATTCAGGGTGGGCCGCTGATGCACGTCATCGCGGCGAAAGCCATCTGCTTTCTCGAGGCGATGCAGCCGGAGTTCAAGGCGTATCAGCACCAGATCGTGCTGAACGCCAAGGAACTCAGCGCCACGCTGCAGGACAACGGAATCCGGATCTTCTCGGGCGGCACGGATAACCACATGATGCTCGTGGACCTGCGGGAGCTGGATATCACAGGCCTGCGGGTGCAGACGCTGCTGGACGCGGCGAATATCACGGCAAACCGAAATGCGATCCCCTTTGATACGCGCAACAAGCAGGAGACCAGCGGCGTGCGCTTCGGCACGCCGGCGGCGACCACGCGCGGCATGAAGGAGCCGGAGATGCGGCAAATCGGCAACATGATCGCGCGGATCATCCGGGAGGGGGAGGCCGCCGTGCCGTCCGTGCGGGAGGAAGTGCTCGCCCTGTGCAAGGCGTTTCCGCTGTATGCGTAGCCGAACCGGCGCGCTTGGCGGCGCCGCGTGAACACCGTACGAACACAATGTGAACGAACGGCAAAATCGCGCAGTATCGAGAAAGAGGCTGTTTTCTTAAGCGCATTTTTGGTATAATCCTCGTGAGGTGAACGCAAATGGACGATAGAAGAGATACGCAGCAGTTTGAACTCCCCCGTGAAAAGCGCAGCCCGCGCGATACGCTGCTGACCGTGTATGGCGCCATGCGTGAAAAGGGGTACGACCCCGTCAACCAGATCGTCGGCTACTTGCTCTCGGGCGATCCGACGTATATCACGAGTCACAACAACGCACGCTACCTGCTCTCCCGCATCGAACGCGATGAACTGCTCGAGGAGTTGGTTCGCGCGTACGTGGAAGGGAAATAGCGCGCATGCTTCGTATTCTTGCGTTTGACGTTGGAGAAAAGAGAATCGGCATCGCCGTGAGCGACCCGCTGGGTATCACAGCGCAGGGGATAGAGACGTATACACGAACGGACGATCTCGAAGCGGATGTTTCGCACCTGCTCAAGCTCGCGGAGAGCTACCGACCCGTAAAGCTCGTATTTGGACTGCCGCGCAACATGGACGGCAGCTACGGCTTCCAGGCGCAGATCACGCGGGATTTTGCCGACGCCGTGCTGGCAAAGTGGGACGGAGCGCACGCCTTTCAGGACGAGCGATTGACCACCGCCAGCGCGCGGCGGGTGCTGATCGAGGCGGATGTGAGCCGGGGCAAGCGCAAGCAGGTGATCGACAAGGTCGCCGCGGTGGTGATCCTCCAGAGCTATCTGGATGCGCACGGAAACACCTGATCCGGCCTTCGCTTTTACGAAAGAAGGAGTTTATGGAAGAGCAGAGCACCGTCATCGAACTGGTCGATGAAGCCGGCAACAACGTGAAATTCGATCTTGTCATGACGTTTGACTACGAGGGCAAGCGATATGTCGCGCTGCTTCCCGTGGACGATGTGGAGAATGTCGGCGACGACGAGGTCGTTCTGCTCGAGGCCGTTAAGGAGAAAAACGGGGAAAACTTCGTAACCATAGACAACCCCGTGTTGCTGGACGAGGTCTTCAATGAGTTCATCGAACTGTTCGACGAGATGGCGGACGGGGAAGAAGACGAGGACGAAGCGTAGCGAATGCGGGGACGCAAGAACCTGCGCATGGCGTATTTTTCCGCATAAAATCTCATGATTTTGCTTGCATCGCCCCGCGGGGCTGTGCTATACTGCACAAGGCATCACGCACCGGTGCGGATCCGTCGGCTCGTGCCTGCAAAGCGCAGGTTACCGGGGGAAAAGAAACACCGGGAGGAAAAGAACGAGGAGGTTACTTATCATGTCCGTGATTTCCATGAAACAACTGCTGGAGGCCGGCGTACACTTCGGCCATCAGACCCGCCGCTGGAACCCGAAGATGAAGGAATACATCTTTACGGAGCGCAACGGCATCTACATCATCGACCTGCAGAAAACCGTAAAAAAGATCGAAGAGGCTTATAATTTCGTGCGCAGCGTTGCCGAAAACAATCAGTCTATTCTTTTTGTCGGCACAAAAAAGCAGGCGCAGGAGTCGATCGAGGTCGAGTCCAAACGCTGCGACATGTTCTATGTCAACCAGCGCTGGCTCGGCGGCATGCTGACCAACTTCAAGACCATCCAGGGCCGCATCGCGCGGCTTCGCCAGATCGAGCAGATGGAGGCAAACGGCGATTTCGAGCTGCTGCCCAAGAAGGAAGTCATCCAACTGCGCAGCGAGCAGGAGAAGCTCATCAAAAACCTCGGCGGCATCAAGGAGATGAAAAAGCTCCCCGGTGCGCTCTTCGTGGTTGACCCGCGTAAGGAGCACATCGCCATCGCCGAAGCGCGCACGCTCAAGATCCCGATCGTCGCCATCATCGACACCAACTGCGATCCGGACGAGATCGATTACCCGATCCCGGGCAATGACGACGCGATCCGCGCGGTCAAGCTCATCACCGCCAAGATGGCGGACGCTGTGATCGAAGGCCATCAGGGCGAGCAGCTGACCGACGTGGAAGCGCCGGCAGCCGCGGAGGCAGTGAACGAGTAACGCTTCAGCAATTAAGGAGAAATAGACACATGTTTACAGCAAAAGACGTAATGGCGCTGCGCGAGCTGACGCAGGCCGGCATGATGGACTGCAAAAAGGCGCTCACCGAGTGTGACGGCGATTTTGAAAAAGCCAAGGATTATCTGCGCGAGAAGGGCCTTGCCGCGGCCGCCAAGAAGGCGGGACGCATCGCAGCGGAAGGCATCGTGAGCAGCTACCTGTGTGTGGACTGCGGCGTCGCCGTGATCATCGAGGTCAACTGCGAGACCGACTTCGTCGCCAAGACAGACGATTTCCAGGCCTATGTCGACAAGCTTGCAGCGCAGGTCGGCAAGAACAATCCGGCAGATGTGGACGCCCTGCTTGCAGAGGATGCGCTCTTTGCGCCGGGCCTCAAGGTCAGCGAGACGCTCAACGAGCTGGTTGCCAAGATCGGCGAGAAGATCAGCATCCGCCGCTTCACCCGCTATGAGGGCGTCGTGGACACCTATATCCATCTCGGCGGCCGCATCGGCGTACTCGTCGATCTGGACGCGCCCGTGAATCTGAAGGATAACGCGGAGCTTCGCCAGGTTGCGCACGACATCGCGATGCACATCGCGGCGGCGCGACCCGCTTACCTCAGCCGCGCGGAAGTTCCCGAGGCCGAGATCGAGCACGAAAAAGAGATCAACCGCAACATCGCGCTCAACGAGGAGAAGCCGAAGCCTGCCGCCGTCATCGAGAAGATGCTCGCCGGCCGCATCGAGAAGTACTACAAAGAGAACTGCCTGCTCGAGCAGCTGTTTGTCAAGGACACGTCGCTCTCGATCACGCAGGTGCTGGACAAGGCATCCAAGGACCTCGGCGCGAAGATCTCCGTCAAGCGCTTCACCCGCTATGAGATGGGAGAGGGGCTGCAAAAGCGAGAGAACAACTTCGCCGAGGAAGTCATGAGCCAAACCAAAGCATAACGGCAAAGAGGAACACGGCGACGTGTTCCTTTTTTTCAGCGCAAAAAACGATCGAAAGCGAGAAAAGCACCATGTATCGACGCGTATTGCTCAAAATCAGCGGGGAGGCGCTCTCCTCCGGCCAGTCTGTCATCTGCCGGGAAACCGTGGTGGACACGGCGGCGCGAATCGCGGCCGTCCGGCAAAAGGGCGTGCAGATCGGCGTCGTCGTCGGCGGCGGCAATATCATGCGCGGGCGCAGCGCCGAGGGTATGGAGCGAAACCGCGCGGATCACATGGGGATGCTCGCTACGGCGATCAACTCGCTTGCGCTGCAGGATGCGCTCGAGCAGGCGGGGGTTCCCTGCGTGGTGCAGTCCGCGGTGGATATGGACCGCTTTTGCGATCCGTTTTCGGCCAGAACCGCGAAGAAGGCGCTGGATGAAGGACAGGTCGTGATCTTTGCCTGCGGAAGCGGCTGCCCTTTTTTCTCAACGGATACGGCGGCGGCGCTGCGCGCGGCGGAGATCGGCGCGGATGCGCTGCTGCTGGCCAAGAATATCGACGCGATCTACTCCGCCGACCCGAAGCTCGACCCTTCCGCAGTGCGCTACAGCCGCATCAGCTACGACCGCGTGGTTGCGGAAAATCTGCGCGCCACGGATCTGACTGCGATCACGCTCTGCAAGGAGCAGCGGATTCCGATCCGCGCGTTTGCGCTTTGCCAGATCGAGCAGATCTTTGAGGATGATTCGATCGGCACGCACATCGTTGCAGCAGAGTAGCTGCCGCGCGACGGACAAAACGGCCTGCCGCGCAAGCCGCTTCCTTTTCAAGGCGGGGGGCAGACCGAAGATCGGGGTTGAATCGAGGGTACCAACTATAGTAGAATAAAAGGCGTACAGGAGGAATGGAACATGGCAGGCGAGATTTTAGATATCACCAGAGAACGGATGCAGAAGACCATTGCCGTGCTCAGATCCGAGCTTGGCGGACTTCGCGCCGGCCGCGCGAACGCGCAGCTGCTCGACCGCATTTTAGTAGACTATTACGGAACGCCGACGCCGATTCAGCAGCTCGGCAATATCTCCACGCCGGAGCCGCGGATGCTGCTCATCTCCGTTTGGGATGTAAAAGCGATCCCCGCCGTCGAAAAGGCGATTCAAAAGTCGGATCTCGGCATCAATCCCTCCAACGACGGGAAGGTGATTCGGCTGCTTTTTCCCGAGTTGAACGAAGAGCGCAGAAAAGAGCTCGTCAAAGTCATCAAGAAAAAGGGCGAGGAGAGCAAGGTGGCCATCCGCGCCATCCGCCGCGACGCAAACGAGCAGATCAAGAAAGACGAAAAGGATAAGCTCATTACGGAGGACGACCGCAAGTCCCTCGACGATAAAGTGCAGAAGCTTACGGATGAGCTGATCAAGGAGATCGACGGCATTCTTGCCGCCAAAGAGAAGGAGATTCTCGCCGTTTGATCCGCGTGCTTGGGCTCCCGCTGGAGCAGGCCAAGGCGCTGCTTGCGGCGCAGGGCGTCGTTTGCTCGGCACTGGAGGTGCGTTCGAAGAAAGGCATTGCGGGCGGGACGGATGCGCGCATCGTGCGGCAGATCATGCGCGGCGAGGGGCGCGCGGAGCTGCTCTATGCGTTGTTTCGCACGGAGCCGGCCGGCTTGGCCGACTGAATATGGGGCGCTCATGCGCCGCGAAACGGATCGACACGAAATGCTTCGGGTGCAGGGCGCTTTCGCACTGCACCTCGATTTGTAACGGGGGACTATGGCACACTACAGCGAAGAAGAAATCCGCGCGTTCGGCTTGGACCAGGAAGCGCTGCCGAAGCACGTTGCGGTGATCATGGATGGAAACGGACGCTGGGCAAAGCAACGCAAGCTTTCGCGCAGCGCGGGACACCGCGCGGGCGTCGACCGGCTGCGCGGCATCATCCGCCTGAGCTCCGACCTCGGGATCACGTCGCTGACGCTCTATGCGTTTTCCACCGAGAACTGGAAGCGCCCGTCGGACGAGGTCGGCACGCTGATGGCGCTGCTGATCGAGTATTTCACAAAGGAGATCGACGAGCTTTTTTCCAACAACGTGCGCATCCGCATCGTCGGTGCATACGAGGCGTTTGCCGCGCCGGTTCGCTCCGTCATCGAGCGGGCGATGAAGCGTACGGAGCAAAACACCGGGCTCAATTTGAACATCGCGCTCAACTACGGCAGCCGTGCGGAGATTTTGCGCGCGGCAAACCTTGCCATGCGGCAGGCGATCGCCGAGGGGAAGAACGAGATCAGTGCGCAGATGCTGGAACGCAACCTCTACACCGCAGGCCAGCCGGAGGTCGATCTTTTGATTCGCACGAGCGGCGAGCAGCGCATCTCAAACTTCCTGCTGTATCAGGTCTCCTACGCAGAGTTTTTGTTCCCCGTGGAATACTGGCCGGATTTTTCGGACGAAGCGTATCTCTCCGCGCTGCGCGCGTATCAGGGCCGGTCCCGCCGCTTCGGTGGACTGGAGGAGGACGCATGAAGACGCGCATCATCGTTGGAATCCTGCTGGTTTTGTTGCTGATCACGGTGCTGTTTTTCGGCGGTTTTTTTCTGCTGAGCGTACTCGCGCTGTTTTCGCTTGCCGCGATCTATGAGATGGGGCAGACGTTTCGCAAGAAGAGCTACGACCCGATCCTGATCCCCGCGTATGTGTTTGCCGTTTCGTACCCGTTTGTATACTACTATCTCGGGATGCTTTCCATGTTCATCCTCTACATGGCGAGCGTGATGGCGACGATGATCTGGTCTCTCTTTACCAAACGGCATACGACAAACGACATCATCCCATCCCTGTTTATTTTGAATTATCCGACGCTGTTTCTGATGTGCATGCTGCTCGTGTACTACAGCTTTGAGCGCCCGATCGCGCTCGTTGCCGCGGGCATCGCCTTCGCCGCGCCGGAGTGCGCGGATACGTTTGCCTATTTTGGCGGCACCTTCCTCGGAAAACACAAGCTTTGCCCGACGATCAGCCCCAAGAAGACGGTCGAGGGCGCGGTCTTCGCGCTTATCGGCGGCACGGCGTTCGGCTTTGGCATGTACTACCTCCAGCGGCTCTGGGGCGCGGATATGCAGATGGGCGTTCTGGTGCTGCTGGGGCTGGGGTGCGGGCTGTTCTCGCAGTTTGGGGATCTGTTTGCGTCGCTGCTCAAGCGCTGGGCGGGTGTGAAGGACTTCTCCAGTGTATTTCCCGGGCACGGCGGCATCATCGACCGCATCGACAGCATCATGTTTTGCACGCCGCTCGTGCTCTGCGCTTTTTTGATCATGCAGAAGCTCGCGGTATTTTAAGAAAGCGCGTGGGCTGATCCTTGCCCGCGCATGTGACGGATCGTTATGAAGCAGATCTCGGTGCTCGGTTCCACCGGCTCCATCGGCAGACAATCGCTCGACGTCGTTTCCTCCCACCCGGAGGAGATGGCGCTCTTTGGCATTGCCGCAAATAGCGACGTACAGGCGCTGCTTGCGCAGGCGCAGATGTACCGGCCGCGCGTGGTCGCCTGCGAAGCGGAGTTCGACGCGTCGCTGCTGCCCGCGGGCACGGAGGCGTTCATGGGGCGCGGCGCTGCAGCGCGGCTTGCTGCCCTGCAGGAGGCCGATGTGGTGATCAACGGCATCAGCGGCTTTGCCGCGCTGCGGCCGCTGCTTGCCTCGCTTCAGGCGGGAAAGCGCGTCGCACTGGCCAACAAGGAGAGCATCGTCTGCGGCAAGCGCCTGATCGACCGCGTTTTGTGCGAGTGCGGCGGCAAGATCCTGCCGGTGGACAGCGAGCAGAGCGCCATCTTTCAGTGCCTGCAAAACGGGCGTAAGGACGAGGTGGAGAAGCTGATCCTCACCGCGTCCGGCGGGCCGTTTTGGCAAAAGGACCGGCAAGCGCTCGCGGATATCTCACCCGAGCAGGCGCTCGCGCACCCAACCTGGAGCATGGGCAAAAAGATCACGATCGACTCCGCTACGCTCTTCAACAAGGGGCTGGAGGTCATCGAGGCCGCGTATCTCTTCGACCTGCCTGCGGAGCAGATCGATGTGGTGATCCACCCGCAGTCCATCGTCCACTCCATGGTGGCGTATCGCGACGGAACTTGCATGGCGAACATGAGCCGGCCCGACATGCGCCTGCCGATTCAATACGCCGTTACATACCCCGCGCGGCTTTCTTCGTCCTGCGTGCCGCTGATGCTGCACCAGGAGCAGCCGCTTGCGTTTTACAAGCCGGATTTCAGGCGGTTTTTGTCGCTGCGGATGGCTTACGATGCGCTTCGGGCCGGGCTTTCGTGCCCGCTGGTCTATAATGGCGCAAATGAGGCGGCTGTGGAAGCATTTTGTAGCGGGCGCATCGGCTTTCTGGACATCGAGCGGGTCGTGGACTATACTCTAAATCAACACACTCCGGCGGCGCTTGATACGCTGGAGGAAATCCTGGAAGCGGATCGGCTGGCGCGCGCGGTTGCAACCCGTGCGATTGAAAGCGTTGGCCAGGAAAGGCGGAACCGGCATTGAGCACGGCTATCTCCATCATCGCGGCGCTGCTGCTGCTCTCGCTTCTCGTGATGATCCACGAGATGGGGCATTATTTTGCGGGGCGCGCGCTCGGGTTTTCGATACTGGAGTTTTCGATTGGCATGGGCCCGAAACTCCTCAAAAAGAAGGACAAGCGCGGCACGGAGTTCTCGCTGCGCGTGTTTCCCATCGGCGGCATGTGCCGCTTTGAGGGGGAGGATGAAAACGCGGTCAACGAACGAAGCTTCAACGCGCAGAAGGTCTGGAAGCGGATCGTCGTCGTCCTCGCGGGACCGTTGACAAACCTTGTCTTTGCGATATTGCTTGCGTTTGTGACGCTGAGCGCTTTTGGCGACTTTATGCCTGCGGTGCAGGAGGTCACGGCGGACGCGCCAGCGGCGATTGCCGGCGTTGAACCCGGAGACGTCATCACCCAGGTCAACGGCAAGCCTGTGCGCTTCTATTTTCAAACGGTGGACATGATCCGCGCCGTTGAAACCAGCGACATGACGCTGAGCGTACTGCGCGACGGCGAGACGAAGATTTTGACGCTGCACGATATCTACAACGAGGCAGAGGGCAGAAACCTCATCGGCGTGACGATATCCGCAGCGCGGATGAAGTTCAGCGTGGGCGAGAGCGCGCTACGCTCGGTCAACTACGTGACCGCCACGCTGGTGGAGACGTTTCGCTTCTTCGGCCGCGTTGCGCAGGGGAACGCGACCAGCTCGGATGCTGCGGGCCCCGTCGCTATCGTTGCGATCATCAGCGAAGCGGTGCGCTCGAGCGGAGAGACCGTTTTGCGTCAGCTCGTGCTCATCAGCGCAAGTCTCGGCATCATGAACCTGCTGCCCATTCCGGCGATGGACGGTGGAAGGCTCGTTTTCATGATCATCGAGGCAATTCGTGGCAAGCCGATTTCGCAGGAGAAGGAAGGCATGGTTCACTTCGTAGGCTTGATTCTGCTGTTTGGTCTGATCATATTCCTTACGTTCAACGACGTGAGCAATCTGATCAACGGAGTATTCAGCTAACGACAACGCAGATGCTGCGTCAAACGCGAGGCTAATTTGGGTAAGGATACAAGACGGGTTTTTGTCGGCGGCGTTCCTGTCGGCGGCGGTGCGCCGGTTTCGGTGCAGTCGATGACGAATACGGACACGCGGGATGTCGAAGCCACGGTGGCGCAGATCGAGCGCCTTACCGAGGCCGGCTGCGATATCGTGCGCGCCTCTGTTTACGACGCGGCGTGCGCAAGTGCGCTCGGACGGATCAAGAGCCGCATCCGCATCCCGATCGTGGCGGATATCCACTTCGACTATCGCCTCGCCATCGCCGCCATCGAAAACGGCGCGGATAAGCTGCGCTTTAACCCCGGCAACATCGGAGACGAAGCGCGTGTGTGCGCCGTAGCGGACTGCGCAAAAGCGCACCATACGCCGATTCGCATCGGCGTCAACGCCGGCTCCATCGAACCCGCGCTGCGAAAGAAATACGGCGGCGCCACGACGGAGGCGATGGTGGAGAGCGCGCTCAAACATGTCGTTTTGCTTGAGCGCGAAGGGTTTACCGATATCGTTCTCTCGCTCAAGGCTTCCAGCGTGCGCGGCACGGTGGAAGCATATCGCGCGGTGTCGCAGCGCGTGGACTATCCGCTGCACGTCGGCGTGACGGAGACGGGCGACGCTGCCAGTGGGATCGTGAAGTCTGCGGCGGGGATCGGCGCGCTGCTGCTCGACGGCATAGGGGACACCATCCGCGTATCGCTGACGGACGACCCCGTGCGCGAAGTGGAGACAGGACTGCGGATCCTTCGCGCGGTCGGTCTGCGCAGAGACGATATTGAGCTGGTCAGCTGCCCGACCTGCGGCAGAACGCGTGTGGATGTGATGAAGATGGTGGACGTGGTCAACACCCGCCTGCCGCATAACAGAGGGTATCTCAAGGTCGCTGTGATGGGTTGTGCGGTCAATGGGCCGGGGGAAGCGCGGGACGCGGATATCGGCGTTGCGTTTGGCGACGGCAACGGCGTCTTGTTTGAACGGGGGGAGCAGGTGTTTCACGGCGGGGCGGAGGAGGTCGTAGAACGGCTGATCGCCCGCGCGGAGGAGATGCTTGCATCCAAGCAAGGGAATTAGTCTACAGACCGGAGGATTGGGAAGCGTTGCAGGAGGAGCTGTTTGCCACGCTCAGGCGCGTCGGCATAACGGATGAATCCGTTCAACTCGAAAACGTGGTTCTCAGCCGTGAGCAAAATCTGCTGACGGTCTTTTTTCGTTGCCTGCAGGAGCCGTCGATCGAGCTGTCGCAAGCTTTGACGGACGCGCTGGAGGCGTGCCTCTGCGGCACGCGCGTGCGCGTAGAGTGGCACGGCGAAGCGGATATTCGGCAGCAGGAGGCGCGGCAGGAGGCGATGGAGTTTGCCGCGCGGCAGAAGGAAGCCCCGGCAAACGCCACGCCTTCGGGCAAGCGCTCCGTCTATGGCGGGTTTGTGCCGAGCGGAAAGTCCACGTCGATCCGCGCGCTCAGAAGCGGCAAGGAGAAGTGCATCATCGAAGGCGCGGTCGTTTCGGTCAACGAGCGCAACTCGTTTAAGAACAAGCGCCGCAGGGACGCGGTCAGCTTTCCGCTGGACGTATCCATTACGGACGGAACGGACTCTATCTACTGCTCGCTTCTGCTGGATGACGAGGCGCAAAAAAACGCCTTGATGGCGGAGTTTGAGAGCGCAAAGAAAAGCCGGGACCGCGTGCTGGCGATGGGGGTATGCCGCGAGTCGCAGATCACCGGCGAGCTGATGTTCTATGCCAACAGCGTCTGCATCATCCCCGGCGAGGGCAGGCATGATGCCAGCGAGCAAAAACGCGTGGAGCTGCACCTGCACACGCGCATGTCCGCGCAGGATGGCATCACGGAGGTCGGCGCCGCGTTTGAAACGGCCAAGCGCTTTGGCCACAAGGCGCTGGCGATCACCGATCATGGCGTGGTGCAGGCGTTTCCGGCAGCTGCAAAGGCCGCGAAGAAGACCGGCGTCAAGCCGATCTTCGGCGTGGAGGGCTACCTGCTGCGCGAGTCGGAGCTGATCGATATGGATCAGACGTTTGTCGTCTTCGACCTCGAAACGACGGGGCTTAAGCCCGAGCAGTGCGAGATCATAGAGATCGGAGCTGTCAAGCTCAAAGACGGCGCGATTGTAGACCGCTTTCAGACGTTTGTCAACGACGGGGTGCTGATTCCGTCGAACATCACGCAGCTTACGGGCATCACGACGGACATGCTGCACGGTGCGCCGAACACCAGAGAGGTGCTCACGCAGTTTCATGCCTTTTGCGAGGGCTGCTGCCTCGTTGCGCACAACGCGGAGTTCGACATGAGCTTTGTGCGCTTTCACGCGGCGCGGTTCCATCTGATATTCGCCAACCGCTACGCAGACACGCTGATGCTCTCGCGCTATCTGATGCATGATCTGATCAACCATAAGCTCGATACGCTCTGCGAAGCGCTCGGCGTGGTGCTCGAGTCGCATCACCGCGCAAGCGACGACGCGGCCGCGACCGGCGAGATCTTTCTGAAGCTGCTTGACCGGCTTCGCGCGCTCGGGCTCGAGAAGCTGCCCGCACGTTCGGAAGAGACCAAGCAGGAGCGCGGTAAAAAACGCGCCGCAACGAACCATATCATCCTGCTGGCAAAGACGCAGGCGGGCATGAAGAATCTCTACCGTATCGTCAGCTATGCGCACCTGGATCACTTCCACTATATCCCGATCATACCGTTTAGCCTGCTCTCGCTCTACCGCGAGGGGCTCATTCTCGGCTCGGCCTGCGAGGCGGGCGAGCTGTATCAGGCGATTTTGAACGAGGCGGGGGAGGAACGGATCGAATACCTGGCCAAAACCTACGATTATCTCGAGATTCAGCCGCGCTGCAACAATGAATTTCTCGTGCGCGAGGGGAAGGCGACGCAGGAGCGCATTCTCGAGATCAACCGCGAGATCGTCGCGCTCGCAGACCGTCTCGGCATCCCTGCCGTTGCGACGGGCGACGTCCATTTCCTCAACCCGGAGGATGCGATCTACCGCGAAGTGATCCTCACAAAAAACGGCTTTGAGGATGCGGCCTTCCAGGCTCCGCTGTACTATAAAACGACGGATGAGATGCTCGAGGAATTCGCTTACCTCGGCGACGAGACCGCGCGCCGCGTGGTGATCGACGAACCGAACCGCATCGCGGATCTCTGCGAAATGCTCAAGCCGTTTCCCGACGGCACGCACGCGCCGACCATCGAAAACGCAAACGACATTCTGCGCGACATGGCGCTCGGCAAAGCGCACGAGATCTACGGGGATCCGCTGCCGGAGGTGGTGCAGGCGCGGCTCGATCGCGAGCTCAAGTCCATCATCGGCAACGGCTTTGCTTCGCTCTACCTCATGGCGCAGCGCCTGGTGTTTAAGAGCAATTCCGATGGCTATCTCGTCGGTTCGCGCGGCTCGGTCGGCTCCTCGTTCGTGGCGACCATGGCGGGCATCACGGAGGTAAATCCGCTCCAGCCGCACTATGTCTGCCCGGCGTGCAAGCACAGCGACTTCGACATCGACCGCCTGCAATACGCCTGCGGCATCGACATGCCCGATCGGGACTGCCCCGTCTGCGGCGCGCGCTGCCAAAAGATGGGCTTCGACATCCCGTTTGAGGTGTTTCTGGGGTTTGACGGGGACAAAACACCGGATATCGACCTGAACTTCTCCGGCGAGTATCAGCCGGTCGCGCATAAATACGTAGAGGAGATGTTCGGCCGCGGGCATGCGTTTCGTGCCGGCACGATCAGCGGCGTGGCTGAGCGCACGGCGTTTGACTACGTGCGCCAATACGAGGAAAAAACCGGGAAAGTGCTCCGGAAAGCGGAGCGCGAGCGTATCGCGCTGGGCTGCCAGGATGTCAAAGTCACCACGGGGCAACACCCCGGCGGCATCGTCATCGTGCCGAAGGAGGACGATATCCTCGACTATACGCCGATCCAGTATCCGGCCGACAAATCGCACAAGAACACCATCACGACGCATTTTGACTTTCATGCGATGGACGACCGCCTCGTCAAGCTCGATATCCTCGGGCACGACGACCCGACTGCGCTGCGCATGCTGCAGGATCTCACGGGGATCGACCCCGTAAGCATTCCGCTGGATGATCCGGATACGATGCGTATCTATATCAGCAGCGACTCGCTCAAAGTCGATCTGTCGGCCATCGACTGCAAGGTCGGCACGCTCGGCACGCCGGAGTTTGGCACGGGCTTTGTGCGCGGCGTGCTCGACGCGACGCAGCCGACTACGATGGAGGAGCTGGTGCGCATCTCCGGCCTGACGCACGGCACGGACGTTTGGCTCGGAAACGCGGAGCCGCTGGTGAGCAACAAGGTCGCGAGCCTAAACGAGGTCATCTGCACGCGTGACGACATCATGAACTACCTGATCCTCCATGGCGTGGATGCCTCAAGCTCGTTTAAGATCATGGAATCCGTTCGAAAAGGCAGGGGACTCAAGCCGGAGATGGAGCAAAAGCTGCTCGACAACGAGATCCCCGCGTGGTACATCGAATCCTGCAAGAAGATCAAATACATGTTTCCGCGCGGGCATGCGGTGGCGTATACGATGATGAGCTTCCGCGTGGCCTACTACAAGGTGCACCACCCGCTGGAGTTCTACAGCGTCTATTTCACCGTGCGCGCGGATCTGTTTGACGTTTCGCTCGCCGCGGGCAGCGCGGATCGTGTGCTCGAGACCATTCGGGAGCTTGAGCGCGCCGCCGCGAAGATGACGGACTCAGAAAAGGGGCGCACGAAGGATATCGTTACGATTCTCGAGGTCGTCTATGAGATGAACCTGCGCGGCATAGAGCTGCTGCCGGTCGATCTCTACCGGTCCGATGCGACGAAGTTTCTGATCGAGGACGGCGCGATTCGTCCGCCGTTCAACGCAATCCCCGGCGTGGGCACGAACGCCGCGGTGTCGCTCGTTGAAAACCGCGCAGGAAAGGTCTTTCACACCGTTGAGGAGTTTCGCGTCGCGACGAAGGCAAACAGCGGCGTCGTCGCCGCGCTGGAGAAATGCGGCTGCTTTGCGGGGATGGAGAAGACAGCGCAGATTTCGTTGTTTTGATGTGACAAGCGCTGATGTTGCCGCCGAAAAGGCCTTCGAACGAAACTGTATTTGAAATACGCAAAAAATCGGCTGTTTGTGTTGAGAAACGCGAGCCGTTTTTTCATCACCGGCTCAAAACCCCAATATGTTGGCATTTTTTCTTGACGCACAACAATTGGTGAGATATAATTTTCAGGTAATCCTGCACTCTTATGGTGTGTTCATAATAGATTGTTTGTTTGCAACTTTGGTGCGACGTGCAATTCACTCAACTTGTTGAAAATTATGAAGTGACCGTGCGGAGATGTGCGGTTACATTTTTTATAGATCGGAGAAAACATCGTATGTGGTGGCTCTACACAGTCATCGGCATCCTGGCGCTGCTCTCCGGTTTCCTCGTTGGATACGCTTATCGTCGCAATGTTGCAGAAGCAAAGGTGGCAAAGGCGGAGGACGCCGTAAAAAAGCTCTATGATGATGCCCAGCGCAAAGCCGAAGAGATCAAGAAAGAGAAGATCTTAGAGGCGAAAGAAGAAGTATTTAAAATTCGCTCCGAAGCGGAAAGAGAAAACCGCGAGCGCCGCGGAGAGATTCAGAGAAACGAAAGGCGCATTTTTCAAAGAGAGGAGATTCTCGACAAGAAGGCGGATTCGCTCGACAAACGCGAGGCGGCAATCGCGACCCGCGAGGCGGAGATCGACGGCGTGGAAGCATCCGTCAAAACGCTCTACGAACAGCAGATCCAAGAACTGGAGAAGATCTCCAGCCTCACCATGGAGGACGCCCGCAACATGCTGCTTGCCAATGTGGAGCGGGAGACCCGGCACGAAGCGGCACTGCTCATCCGCGATATCGAGTCCAAGACGAAGGAAGAGGCGGATAAGCGCGCACGAAACATCATCACCCTGGCGATTCAGCGCTGTGCGGCGGATCACGTTGCGGAGGCGACCGTCTCCGTCGTGGCATTGCCAAACGACGACATGAAGGGCCGCATCATCGGCCGCGAGGGACGCAACATCCGCGCGCTGGAAACGGCGACGGGTGTAGACCTCATCATCGACGACACGCCGGAAGCGGTCATCCTCTCGGGGTTCGATCCCGTTCGGCGCGAGGTGGCGCGCATCGCGCTCGAAAAGCTCATTCTCGACGGGCGCATTCACCCGGCGCGCATCGAAGAGATGGTCGAAAAAGCGCGCAAAGAGGTCGACACCGCGATTCGAGAGGCCGGCGAGGCTGCCGTGCTCGAAGTCGGCGTCAACGGCCTGCATCATGAGCTCGTGCGCTATCTCGGCCGCATGAAGTACCGCACCAGCTACGGCCAAAACGTGCTCAAACATTCCATCGAGGTTGCGCACCTTGCCGGCATTATGGCGGCAGAGCTCGGTGCAAACGTAGCGCTTGCCAAACGTGCGGGACTGCTGCACGACCTCGGCAAGTCCATCGACCACGAGGTCGAGGGCTCTCATGCGCAGATCGGCGCAGATTTGGCCAAGAAGTTCCGTGAGAACAACGCCATTGTTCACGCCATCATGGCGCATCACGGCGACGTGGAGCCGCAGACGGTGGAGGCTATCCTCGTGCAGGCGGCAGACGCGATCTCCGCAGCCCGCCCCGGCGCGCGGCGTGAGACACTCGAGAGCTATATCAAGCGCCTCGAAAAGCTCGAAGAGATCGCCAACGCCTTCGACGGCGTGGACACGTCCTTTGCGATTCAGGCCGGGCGTGAAATCCGCATCATCGTCAAGCCGGATCGCGTGAGCGACAGCGACGCGGTGATCCTGGCCAAGGAGATCGCAAAGCGGATCGAAGCGGAGCTCGAATACCCTGGCCAGATCAAGGTCAGCGTCATTCGCGAAACGCGCACGGTCGATTACGCAAAGTAATCCAAACAACCGCAGATCGGGGCATGGTTCGCCATGCCCCGATTGTTGCGGGAACGACTCGTCCGCCGGGGAAAGCAACCTCGGCGAACGCACGGAGGACAGCCATGTTTCCTGTTGCGGACGGGCACTGTGATTTTCTATACGGCGCGGTACAGTCCGGCTACGACCTGCTCCAGCCCAAGCGGGAGCAGACCATACGGCTGGAGGATATGCTTTCCGGCGGGGTCGCGCTGCAGTTTTTTGCCTGCTGGATCGACACCACGCTGCGCTCTGCGCCGCTGCATCAATGCGTCGCCATGATCGATGCATACGAGCGCATGCTTCGAGAGCACGATGCGCTTACGCCGCTTACGCGGGAGTTTCGTCCACAGAGCGGTAAGATCGCCACGGTGCTGAGCGTGGAGGGCGGTGAGGCGGCGGATGGAAGTCTGGCCGTGCTGCGCACGCTGTATCGCCTCGGCGTGCGCGCCATGACGCTCACGTGGAATGAAAACAACGAGCTGGCGGGCGCGGCGCTTGCGCGCGGCAACCGGGGACTGACCGCGATCGGGCGCGATATCATCGACGAGATGTGCCAAATCGGTATGGCGATCGACGTGTCGCACCTGAGTGACCGCGCGATTGCGCAGGTGCTCGCGCGCGCGACGCGGCCTGTCTTCGCTTCGCACTCCAATGCGCGGAGCATCTACGATAACCCCCGCTCGCTGAGCGATGAGCTCATCCGTGAGATCGCGCGGCAGGGCGGCACGGTCGGCGTCAACTTTTACTACCTGCAGCTTTCGGAAAAGCCCGTCGCCACCATCGACGATATCGTGCGGCATATCTGCCGCGTGGTGGAGATCGGCGGCATCGACTGCTGTGCCATCGGCTCCGACCTGGACGGCATGCAAAAGTATCCGCGCGATTTCAAGACAAGCCGCGATTTTCCCGCGCTGTTTGAGGCGTTGCTCAAGCGCGGATTCTCGGAAACAGATGTATACCAGATCGCGTACCGGAACCTGCGGGATTATATCGTTCAGTTTGTTTAGCCGCGCGACCACACCGATTCATCTCAACCGGAAGATACAAAAAGACGGGCACGCCACCGCGCCGCCCGTCTTTTTTTGTGCGGATCCATCCGCGGGCCGCTTATGTGTCCGCGGCGGGGTGTTTCTTCCGATAGGAGAGCACCAGCTGCATGGCAAGCGAGATCGCACCGCTGAGCAGCAGGATGAAGTAAAAACTGGCCACACGCGAGAGCAGCATGGCGGGCACGATCAGCGCGCTCTGAAACAGCACGCGAAAGAGCTTGACAAACCCGCTTTCGCTCGCGCCTGCGGAGCCGGGGATGGGCAGAAAGCACACCGCGAGGTACAGTACGGATTGCAGCGCGACAAAATCGACCATGCCATAGGCGGAGAGGCCAAATGCGCGATAGATGAAATAAGGGATCACAAACTGTAGACCGAGCAGCAGCATATAGCAGAGGAGTTCCGCGAAAAGCAGCCATCTGTGCCGCTTGAAGACCTCAGCGCCCTTTTGATAGAGCGCGATCTGCTCCGCCGCGCGTCGCTCCAGCCGCTCCGGTTTCTTTACGATGCGGAGCTTGGCAAGAAGCGCGATCACTTTGTGCACGATGCGCCCGGCAAAGCTGCGGGAAAACATAGCGAAGAGCAGAAACAGGATCAGTCCGATGTTGATGAGCGATCCGAGCAAAAACAGCCACAAAAACGCGCCGAGGTTCTCCAGGATCAGTCCAGCGCGAAACGGAAACAGCACGGTCGGGATCAGCAGCACTACGAGCTGATGCGCGGCATTGACCAGCAGCAGCGCCAGCGACGCGTAGGACACCTCCACGCCATATGCGAGCATATAGTAGAGCTGCATCGGCTGGCCGGCGATACCCGCGGGCGTGATGGCGGTATAATACTGCCCGATGTAGCCGAAGCCGAGGTTTCGGACCAACGAAATGCGCTTTTGATAAAGCGCGCGCAGTGCAAGGTGCAGCGCAACGCCGAACATCAGCGAGGCGATGAACGCGGCGCCGAGCGCTGCGAGCAGCCACCTCGGGTCGGAGGTCTCAACGGCGGACCAGATCTCGTAGAGCGATGTGTCGCGCAGGATCACGACCATTGTCACCGCGATCAGCACCAGCATCAATATCGTGCTGACGAGGCGCAGCCGTTTGCTGTTCATTTTGTTCTTCCCGCTTTCGGGGGCTGCGCTCTGCGGCGCAGGCTGCTGCGTCATTTCATTCATCGAATCCATCATACAAGATCGGGGGAAAGATTGCCATCATTTCATTATTGGAAAACGTGAACTTACGATGAAGCGAGGATCGGCAAACGGCAAAATTTGAAAAATACAGGTCAGCAGGATGAATCCGGCTGCGGCTCTACGGAAAAGAACGCAGTATGCCCAACCGCATCCGTAATCTGGGCAACGGGGCGCACGATATCCCCGAGCGGAAGCAGCAGCGGCAGCGTCGGACGGCAATCGGTCGAAACAGGCGAAAAAACGCCTCCCTCCGCCGTGCCAGCCGCAGCGTAAACGAGCGGGTAATCGGATGAAAATGAAGCGCGCTCAATCGAGAGCATCCGTCTGCCGCGTTGCGTAAGGATGCGCCCGGAGAACGCGGCCGGCGTGTCGCATGGGGGATACTGGAACGTCAGGCCGCTTTCACCGTCGAGCAGCGATCGCTCGCTGGCCTGCCGAAGCAGGCGCGCGCGCAGCGTATA
>JAEWQH010000113.1 GCA_023399275.1 Bacillota bacterium | reverse complement strand
AAAGGATGCGGCACAACATGGCTTCGTCCTCAGCTGGCAAGTGTTTTGGCAAGCGCGGCCGCCGCGGCGGCATCCGGCGAATAGCCGTCCGCTCCGATCTGCCGCGCAAATTCCTCCGTAATCGGCGCGCCGCCGACCATGATGCGAAACGAATCGCGGTTTTCAAGCTGATTGAGCCCCGCAACGATCTGCTTCATGGCGGGCATGGTCGTCGTCAGCAGCGTGGAGAGCGCGACGATGCGTACGTTTTCGTGCGTCTGAATCGCCTCGATAAACCGCTCCAGCGGCACATCCACCTCGAGGTCCACGACCTCGAAACCCGCGCTTTCGATCATCATGGCGACGAGGTTTTTGCCGATATCGTGCATATCCCCCTGCACCGTGCCGATGACTGCGGTGCCGTAGGCAAGCGCCGCATCCTTTGCAAGGTGGGGCTTGAGCACCTCCACGCCTTTTTTCATCGTGCGCGCGGCGATCAGCATCTCTGGCACAAACGCTTCTCCGCGGCTGAAGCGCTCGCCGATAGCGTTCATCGCGCTGACCATGCCGTCGTTGAGGATCTCCATCGGGTCGATCCCTTCGTCTATGGCGGACTGCACCAGCTCCGCTATGATCTTCGCCTTGCCCGCGTCTATTGCGGAGGCGATCTCCTGAATTTTGCTCATGAAGCCCTCCGAACCCACATCAGCTCTTTTGCGGGCCAATGCGGCCCTCGCGATACGCCGAGATGTAATCCATGCAGTATTCGTCCTCGCCGAGCAGCGCGTTGGTCGCGTGCAGCAGGCCGACCATCTCGCGGTCGAGCACATCCATGATCGCGGCGTCCATGCCCGAACGCATGGCGAGCACAAGAAACGCGTGGTTGATGAGCGCGCGCGCAGGCAGGCCGAACGAGACGTTGGAAAGCCCGCTGACTACGTGGATGGCGGGGGCCGATTTGCGGATCTGCGCGGCGCAGGCGGCGAAGGTGGAGAGCGAGCGCTCATCGGTCGAGAGCGTATGCACGATCGGGTCGATCAACAGCCGATCCTCCGCAATGCCGTACTCCTTGGCGGCAGAGCGTATCTGCTCAAAGACGGCCAGCCGCCCCTCGGCATTTTCTGGTACGCCGGCGTTTGAGCAGGTGAGCGCAACGACCTTCCAGCGGGTGTTGGCAATCAGCGGAAAGATCGTCTCAATCTTACCGCTTTCCATGGAGACGGAGTTGACGATGCCTGCGCGCCTGCAGTGCGGCAGCACCTGGGCAAGCACGGCCGGATTTGGGGAGTCGATGCAGAGCGGCAGGTCGGTGGCGTCCTCTGCAAGCTGTGCCAGCCAGAGCAGCGTCTGCGCCTCAAGCTCGCTGTCTACCGCGGTGCAGACATCCAGATAGTCTGCGCCGGCCTGTTCCTGACGAACCGCCAGATCGCGCAGAAAGGCCTCGTCTTTTTCACGGATCGCCTTGCCGACGGCAGGGATAAACCCGTTGAGTTTTTCGCCGATGATGATCATAGATGCTGCTCCTTGTGCTGTTTTGGGATGGTGGTACGTTGATGCTCATCATAGCAGATCATATATTCTTATAAAATCCCACATATGTTTGACAATTTTTGCCAATCATCCTACACTATGTAGGAAGAGGTGCTGGGCGTGATTCAAAAAGAGTTTATCCGAAGCGAATTGAGATATCGCTATCCCGATCTGGTTTATCATATCCGCTCTCCGCAACAGCTTGTCGGCAGGCCACTGCTGCTTGAGGAGGGGGTGCGTACGTTTGGTGCGCGGATCATCGTTTGCCGGGCAGACGAACTCATCGAGATGCGCCGTGCGAAGGAAGCGGAGCCGCTGCTGCTCTGCATCGGCGCACCCGGGCAAGAAATTGCAGCCGGGTTTGATGTATGCATCCTGCCGGAGAGCGGCGAAACAGGCGCTGTGCTCAACTTCGTACAGCGGCTTTTCGACCGGCTGGATGAATGGACGCAGAGCTTGCGGCGCGCCGCCGAGACGGGCGCCGGAGCGGAGGAGCTGCTCGACCGCGCGGCGCGCATGCTGCAAAATCCGCTTGCGCTGCTCGATGCGCGCGGGCATGTCCTCGCGTGCTCCGAAGGCGCGTCCGGGCAGGGATTCGAACGGCTGATCAACTCCGACAAATTGTCGGATGTAGAAGCTGCGGATGGTTCGATCGAAAAACTCGGCGGAGCCGCCTCGCCGGCGGCATTGCTTTCACGCTTCCTTTCCGGCGGGGTGCGCTATGCGCTGCTCTGCGCGGCGAGCGAACGCCCGCTCTATGCCAGCGATGAGATCGTGTTTGAATCGCTTTCAGGTTTTCTGCGGCTGACGCTCTCGCGGCGCGCGCTTCGGTTTGGTACGTATCGGCGGGATCAGAAAAGCGAAGATACGGCAAATGCGTTTTCCGCGCTGTTTTTGCGGCGGGGGCAGGAGCGCGAGACACTTGCGACGCTCGAGCGGCTCGGCTGGAGCGATGCGCAGGCGTATGCCATCCTTGCTCTGGAGCCGACAGACGCAGATCTGCGCGCGGTGCGCGCGGACGCAGTCTGCGACCTGCTCGAGTCCGCGTTGGCCGGAAGCTGTGTCTTTGCGTTGCCGCCGGTTATGGTAGCGATCGTGCCTGTATTGCCGCGGGAAGAGCCGGCGCTGATGAGCGAGCTGATATCGCTCGTGGATGCGGAGCAGCTGCACTTTGGCATATGCGAAACGCTGGAGGGGCTTGCATACCTGCCGCAGCGGCTGGAGTTGGCAAAGCGGGCGCTAAGCCGCGCCCCGGAGCATGGAGGAGCCGCTTGTTTTTCGGATGTCGCCGAGGACGAGATCGCGGCGCAGACGCTTGGCGGATTTCCGCCTGAGTTGATCTGCATGCGCCCTGTCCTGGCGATGGCGCGATATGACTGCATCCATGATTCGGACTATCTGGAGACGCTTGAGCGATATGCCATAAACCGCTTCAACGCAGTCAGAACCGCCGGGGAGCTGTTCATCCACCGCAGCACGTTTCTCTACCGCTTGGAGCGCATCAAAACACAGTTTGGGTTGGATCTGGATGACCGCTCGCTCTCGCTGACGCACCTGCTGCTCTCACTCCGGCTCGCAAAAGACCTGTAGTAAAAACACTGATAAGAAGGGGCAGAAAGGCAGAAATCAATTAAGACCACCCGTTTCATAGGTGGTCTTGTCTGCGATCTTCCAAACGGAACTATTGCTTTCCAGTGCGGATCTGCCGGATCATCCCGGCGGGGTCGTCCGCGTGAAACACCGCGCTGCCCGCGACCAGAACCGTTGCGCCCGCGTCGATGCAGAGGCGTGCGGTTTCTGGGTTGATGCCGCCGTCCACCTCGATCTCGGTCGAAAGGCCGCGCTCGTCGATCATTCGCCGCAGTTCGGCGATCTTTCCCACGGACTCGGGGATGAACTTCTGCCCGCCATACCCTGGGTTGACGGACATGACCAGCACGAGATCGCAATAGGGGAGCACCTCCTTCGCGGCGAGCGCGGGCGTTCCGGGGTTGAGTACGACGCCGGCCTTGCGCCCCGCCTCGTGGATCTGCTCGAGCGCGCGGTGCAGGTGCTTCTCCGCCTCTACGTGGATGGTGATGATATCCGCCCCGGCCTGGATAAACCAGGGCACAAAGCGCGAGGGTTCCTCAACCATCAGGTGCGCGTCGATGGGCAGCTTGGTCAGCGGCCGGATCGAGGAAAGCACCGGCGGCCCGAAGGAAAGATTCGGCACAAAATGACCGTCCATTACGTCGAAATGCACCCAGTCCGCGTGCCAGTCGGTCAGCGAGCGGACATCGCGACCGAGGTTGCCAAAGTCTGCGGCGAGGATGGAGGGAGCTATTTTAATCATAATCATGTTCTCCTTTGCAAACTGCAATTGTATCGTATCGATGCGAAGCCGGCCGACCGCTCAACAGTAGCGCCGCCTGTGTTTTTCTTCGAGCTCTGCCTGGATCGCCAGATAACGTGCGTAGCGGCCGCCGGGAAGCTTCCCCTCATCAAGCAGCGCTTTGACCGCGCAGTCCGGCTCGGCGTTGTGCCGGCAGCCGGAGAAGCGACATGCAGCCGCTGCGCCTGCAAACTCGGGATAGCAGGCATTGAGCGCGTCCTGCGAGAGATCGCTCAGCTCAAAAAGTGAAAATCCTGGGGTATCGAGCACTGCGCCGCCGAGAAAAGGCCATAGCTCCGCCTGGCGCGTGGTATGCCGGCCGCGGGAGGTCTTCTTTGCCAGCTCGCCGGTCTGCAGCGAGAGCTGAGGGAAAAGCGCGTTGAGCAGCGAGGATTTGCCGACGGCGGACTGTCCCGCAAAGCAGGAGCAGCGGCCGGTCAGCGCGGCCTTGAGGGCATCCAGCCCCTCTCCCGTGCGGCTCGAGGCGCGCAGCGTTCGAAACGCGGCATAATCCGCATCAAACGCCGCTGCGACTTCCGGCTGCAGGGCGTCTATCTTGTTGAGCACGAGCAGCGGCTCGATGCGGAGCGTATGCGCCTGCACGAGCAGCTTGTCCGCCAGCAAAAAGTCCGGCTTGGGCACGCCGGCGGAGAGCACGATCACCAGCAGGTCGATGTTGGCTACGGGCGGACGCAGCAGCGCGTTTTTGCGCGGGAGGATATCATCCATCGCGGCAAATCCGGTCTTGGGGATCGAGATATCGACCAGGTCGCCCACCATAGGCGTGAGGCCCTCGTTGCGGAAGCGGCCGCGGGCCTTGCAGGTGAGCGTTTCGCCGCCGTCGAGCAGCACGTCGTAGAATCCCCCGATGCCCCTGATGATCCTTCCCTGCATTGCCAATCAGGACTCCTTTGCCGCAAATGTGAAATCCTGCCGCTTTACGATCACGCCGCCGCTGAAGAGGACGACCTCCCGCGTGCCCTCGATATCCGAGGTTGCCGTGAACGAAACCGGTACCTTAGTGCCTTTTTCGAGGGTCGCTTCATACAGAACGCGATAGTAAGCCAGCCCGTTATATGTCTCCTGAAGCGCGGCCAGCACCTTCGTTCCGCTATCCGCCACGTCGAGGTTGAAGGCGATGTCGGAGGTATACGGGTAGACGGGCTTGCCGCAGACGGTCAGCGTAACCTGCGTCTCCGGCAGCACCTGCGTGCCGGGCAGCGGATCCTGCAGGTAGACGACGCCATCCTCTACGATGTTGCTCTCCGCATACCGCACAAACACGTTGTTGAACGAAGCGAGGCGAAGCTGATCGAGCGTGAGGTTGAGCGGAAGATCCATGGCATACGGCATGTCAAACGTCGTCTCGGAAGACGCGCTGATGACGATATCCACCACCTGCCCGTTTGTCGTCTCAGTATCCGGCGGAAGGGATTGTTCGCAGACATAGCCGATGGCGATCTCTGAGATACGGTAGCTGATGCTGCCGAGCACAAGCCCGCTTTGCTCGAGCGCGCGGCTCGCCTCGTCCGGCGAGAGCCCGATCAGGTTGGGTACGCTTGGCGCGGCGGGCCCGAGGCTTACGATGCCGTAGATGATGGTGCCGCGCTTCGCTTTTGACCCGCCCTCCGGCGATTGCAAGATCACATTTCCGCTCGCGACGGTATCGTTGTTTTCGTAGGTCTGTATTTCAAACGTGAAGCCAAAGTTTGCTGCGCGCTGCTTGGATTCCTCGACGGAGCGGTCCACAAGCGTCGGCACGACCTCGAACTCGTCGGATTCGCTCTGATACGCGCTCCGCAGCGCGAAAAAAGCGCCGACGAGAATGACGATGATCCCGCACACGGCCAGCCCGATTTTGAGCGCGCCATGCGTTTTTTTCTTCGGCGCAACCTTGCGCTGCGTCTGTTGCTTTGCCGCGGGGATATAGCGGGCAAAGTCACCTGAGGGGTCCTTCAGCGCGCGGCGCAGATGTGCGCTCATATCGCTGGCGGCTCCATAGCGGCGGGTAACGTCCTTGTTCAGCGCGCGCAGGATCACGTCGTTGAGCGCAGGGGTGACCTTGGAAGAGAGCTCGATCGGCGGCACAGGCGTGTCGCTGATGTGCTTGAGCGCGATGGAGACGGAGCTGTCCCCGTCAAACGGCACGCGGCCGGTCAGCATCTCATAGAGCATGATGCCGGCGGAATAGAGGTCGCTCCCCTCCGTGACAGGCAGCCCCTTGGCCTGCTCCGGCGAGAGGTAGTGCACCGAGCCGAGGACGGTGGAGCCCGCGAAGGTGACGGTGTTGGCGTCCACCTCGCGTGCAATGCCGAAGTCCATGAGCTTGACCTTGCCGCTCTGCATGACGATGACGTTTTGCGGCTTGACGTCGCGGTGGATGATGCCGGCCGCGTGTGCAGCGCCGAGCGCGTCGAGTACCTGTACGACGAGCGCAACGGCGATGCGCGCGGGCATCGGCCCGTTTTCGTCGAGGATATCCTTGAGCGTGCGGCCGTCCACAAATTCCAAAACGATATAGGGCAGGCCGTCCGTCTCGCCCACGTCGTATGCGCGCACGATGTTCTCGTGGGAAAGGTGCAGCACGGCGCGCGCCTCGCGTTCAAACCGGCGGAGGAACTCGCCGTCGTTGCGGTATTCGTCCTTGAGCACCTTGATGGCCACGACTCTGCGCGAGCTGAGGTTTACAGCGCGGTAGACATGCGCCATGCCGCCCGTGCCGATGACGTCCACGATGCGGTAGCGATGGCCGACGATGGTTCCCTGCGCGATCATAGAGCGTCACCCTCCTCCAGCCGAACGAGGATGACGGTGATGTTATCCGTGCCGCCGTTGTCCAGCGCGAGCGATATGAGCACGTCGCACATGCTCTCGAGCGAGCGGGCGGAGGAGAGGACGGAGACGATGTCATCCTCCTCGACCGCGCCGTGCAGTCCGTCCGAACAGATGACGAGAATATCGCCCGCACTCCAGACGCGTTCGAAAAGATCGACGTCCACTGTAGGCGAGACGCCCATGGCGCGGGTGATGATGTTGCGCTGGGGGTGGACGCGTGCCTCGCTTTTTGTGATCGCGCCGGCGAGCACCAGTTGCTCGACCAGAGAATGATCCGTAGTGACGGTATCCAGCTGCTTTTGGGCCGCGTGGTATAGATACATGCGGCTGTCGCCGACGTTTGCGGCGATGAAATCCTCGCCGAGGATCAGCGCGGCGACAAGCGTCGTGCCCATGCCGCGCAGGGCGGGATCCTTCTCGGCAGCGCGGTAGATGCTCAGGTTTGCGTTTTCCACCGCGTGGCGCAGCAGCTCAAGCGCGCGCTCCGGCTCCACCATGCGGTCAAACAAAGAGAGCTGCTTGACCAGCAGGCTGCTCGCAACCGCGCCCGCGGCGTGGCCGCCCATGCCGTCCGCAACGGCAAAGAGCATAGGAACCGCACCCTTTTCGGAGAGCAGGTAGCCGTCCTCGTTATGAACGCGTTTTCCGATATCAGTCTTGACCGCGAATTTCATGCAGTATCCTCCTGCGCAGCTGGCCGCACGCGCCTTCGATGTCCGTGCCCATCTCGCGGCGTACGGTAGCAGAGATGTTCCGTTCGCCCAGTCGGGCGGCAAAGCGATCCGCCTCGGCGCGGGAAACGCCGTTGAGCCCGCGCTCGGGTACGGGGTTGAGCGGAATCAGGTTTACGTGGCAGAGGATTCCGCGCAGTTTTCCGGCCAGCGCGTCCGCGTCCGCAAGCGAGGCGTTCACGCCGCCGATGAGTGCATACTCAAACACGACGCGCCTGCCGGTCTTCTCCGCATAGTCCTTTGCGGCGGCGATGACGCTGTCGATGGGGTAGACTTTGTTGATCGGCATCAGCGCGGTGCGCGTTTCGTCGTTGTGCGCATGCAGCGAGACGGAGAGCGTTACATGCGGCGCATCCGCGAGAAAGGGCGCGATCTTCGGCACGATGCCGCAGGTGGAGAGCGAGATGTTGCGCGGGCTGATGCGAAGCCCGTCCTGCGCGGCCGCCCTGTTTAGAAACGCGACGACGTTATCGTAGTTGTCGAGCGGCTCTCCGCTGCCCATGAGCACCAGGTTGGTCACCGTGCGATGGCCGGCCTCGCCGGCGGGTTCGTCCCGCTCGACCGCGAAGATCTGCCCGAGCATCTCGCCGGGGCGTAGGTTTCGAACACAGCCTTCGAGCGTAGAGGCGCAAAACCGGCAGCCCATACTGCAGCCGACCTGCGTGGAAAGGCATAGCGTATTACCATAATGATAGCGCATCAGCACGCCTTCGACAAGGTTTTCATCCTCCAGCCGGAAGAGATATTTGACCGTGCCGTCTTTCGCGGAGCGCAGCTTTCGCTCGATTTCGACGCCGCCGTAGGGGATTGCGGAGAGCCGTTCGCGCAGCGTAGCGGGGAGGTTGGTCATCTCAAAAGCGCGTGCTCCCTTGTTGAGCCAGGCCCAAACCTGCCCCGCGCGATACTTTGGCTCGCCCCACGCATGGAGCAGGCCCTCGACCTCCGGCTTTGTCAGGTCTGCTAGATACATCGTCTCATCCTCGCGATAAAGAATCCATCGGTGTGGTGCACATGCGGCAGCAGCTGAATTTGGCCGTCATTTTCGATCGGAATCGGGATTGTCTGCTGTGTAAATGCATCGTGCGTGCGTAAAAACGATTCGATCTGCTCCTCGTTCTCCCGGCGCGAGATGGTGCATGTGGCGTAGATGAGTATGCCGCCGGGGGCCACGTAGCGTGCGCATGCTTCGAGGATGCCTGCCTGAATCGCAACCAATGCGGCGACGTCCGCATCCGTCTTGCTGTAGCGGATATCCGGCTTGTCGCCGAGCAGGCCAAGCCCGCTGCAGGGCGCGTCGATCAGCACGCCGTCAAATGCCTGCTCAAACGCCGGGTCATACACGGTTGCGTCCTTTTGCAGCGTATCGGCGCAGACATGCAGGCGGGAAAGCGTTTTGTCGAGCAGCGCCTTGCGATGCGGGTGGAGCTCCAGGCAGGTCAGGCGGATATCGTTGCAAGCAAGGCTGGCCAGATAGGCGCTCTTTCCGCCGGGCGCAGCGCAGGCGTCCAGCACGCGCTTTCCGGTCATATCGCCGAGCGCGCGGCAGGCGAGCATGGCGCTTTCGCCCATCACGGTAAACTTCCCATCCGCAAAGAGCGGGTGAGAGGCAATGTCGAACCCGGTTGCAAGCGAAAGGGAGTTTTCGTCATAACGGTTGACGGCGCTTTCAACCGGCAGCGCATCCTGCAGCGCTTGGCGGGTAAAAGGATACTGTGCGCGGACCTCGAGCCGAGACGCGGGCTGCGAGAGCAGCGCCTCCGCCTGCGCCTCGCCAAAGCGGGAGACCCACTCGCGCACGATCCATTCCGGATAGCTATATTGAATCGAGAGCCGGGGGACAGGTTCTGCCGGAAAAGCAGGCAGGGCGGCGCGGCTGCGGTCGATATTTCGCAGCACGGCGTTGACGAACCCGGCCAGCGCAGACTTGCCGACCTCCCGTGTCAAGGCGACGCTTTCGCTTACCGCCGCGTGCGCCGGTGTGGAGAGAAACAGCAGCTCGCATACGCCGAGGCGCAGGATGCCACGTATAACCGGCTTCTGGCTGCCCTTGACGAAGTGCGCCAGATAGTAGTCTATGGTCAGCAGGTGGTCAAGCGTATGATAAACGAGCGCGGCGGCTTGCTTGGCCTCGCGCTCCGGCAGGGAAGCAGTCAGTTGTTTGACGCGGAGGTTTGCGTAGGCTCCGCGTTCCGTGATGTCGCAGAGCGCGTCGAGCGCCTGCCTGCGTGCGTTCAAACGAGCACCTTTCCTTCCAGCGCCTTTCCCAGCAGATAATCTTTTGCATACAAGCGCTTTCCGCCCGTAGCCTGTAGCTCCAGTATCTCCAGCCATCCGTCCGCACAGCGCAAAAACAGGCCGCTCTTTGCCTCGCCCGAAAGCAGGCCGGGCGCTTCCTTGCCCAAAGCACGCGCCGTGTGGCGGGTTTTGTGGATCTTGAGCGGCGCGCCGTCGAGCAGGGCATATGCGCCCGGCCAGGGGTTTGTGCCGCGCACGCGGTTGTGAACGGCGGCGGCCGTCTGTGAAAAATCAAGCTTGCCGTGCTCTTTTTTGAGCATGGGGCATTTGGTTGCCTGCGATTCGTCCTGCGGGGTGCGTGCGAGCGCGCCCGCTTCCAGCGCGGCAAGCGTGCGCCGGAGCGTCTCGGCTCCGAGCAGCGCCATACGCGTGAAGAGCTCGCCCGCGGTCTCATCCGGCCCGATTTCGATGCGATCGGCGAGCAGGATGTCGCCCGTGTCCATGCCGACGTCGGTCATCATGGTGGTAATGCCGGTCTGCGTCTCGCCGTTGATGATCGCCCACTGGATCGGCGCAGCGCCGCGATACTTCGGCAGAAGCGAGCCGTGGACGTTGATGCAGCCATATTGTGGGATCGCAAGGTTCTCTGCCGAGAGGAGCTGGCCAAACGCCGCAGTCACCATCAGATCCGGCGCAAACGATCGAAGCGCGGCAACGCCCTCGGGCAGGCGGATCTTCTCAAACTGATAGACGGGGATGCCATGCATAAGCGCATATGCCTTTGTCGGCGGGGGCGTCAGCACCGCGTGGCGGCCGACCGGACGGTCGGGCTGCGTAAATACGGCGAGCGTATGCCCGCTTTGGCGCAGCATGTCCAGCGAAGGCAGCGCGAACTCCGGCGTGCCGAGAAAGGCGATTTTCATCCCATGTTCTCCTGCTCATGCGGCTCGTCGTCAAAGCCCTGCGGCGGCTCGGTCTTCTTGGTGAGGTAGACGACACCGTCGAGATGATCCAGCTCGTGCTGAATTGCGCGCGCAAAAAAGCCGCAGGTATCGTAGGTGCGCAGATCGCCGGTGCGGTCGTAGCCCTCTACGATTACATGATCGGCCCGTTCGACATAGCCGCTCTGGCCCGGAAACGACAGGCAGCCTTCATAGCCGCCCTGCTTGCCTTCGCTCAGCACAACGCGCGGATTAACGAGCTCGATCCGTCCTTCGCCGGCGTCCACAACGACCACGCGCCGCAGAATGCCAACCTGCGGGGCGGCGAGGCCTGCGCCGTCCGCTGCATCCATGGTTTCAAACATGTCGTCGATCAGCTCGGCAAGCCGCGCGTCGAACTTGGAAACGGGTTTGCAGATTTTATAGAGGCACGGGTCATCGTCCGTGCGGATGGTACGCAATGCCATAGTGTATGAACCTCCTTGTTCAGCCAATGGTATTGTACTAAAAAAGCGAAGCGCTGTAAAGAAAAGCAACGGTTGAGCAAAATTCTACCGAGGGTTTACACCCTGTTTTCAAAGTTGATCTATATTCTACCTGGAGTTGAGACGAAACTTCGGACTCGAAAAACAGTATATGTTCAAGTTTTACGCTTTGTGACATAATGAACGCATGAAAGAGAGGGAAAACACGATGGAACAGCAATCGATGGGGAAGCGCATCATGCAGCTTCGCAAGCAGAAGGGTTACACACAGGAACAGCTCGCCGAAATGATGGGGGTTTCGGCGCAGGCGGTCAGCAAATGGGAGAACGATGTATCCTGCCCGGATATCTCGATTCTCCCGCTGCTGGCGGAAAAGCTGGGCGTTACGACGGACGAGCTGCTCGGCGTCAAGCCGATCGAGCCGAAGGTCGTCATCGTAGACGCACAGAAGAGCAACCCGGAAGGGGACGGCAAGTTCTCCGTCTCCTGGGATGGAGGCAAGGACGCAAAGAAGGACGGGGTCTGGTTCGCGGTGCTCATCATCGCACTCGGGCTCGCGTTTTTGATGCAGCGACTGGGCGTCGTCTCGATCGGTGTATGGGGCATCGTTTGGCCAGCCGTCATCATCGGCCTCGGCGTCAGCTGGATCGTTAAGCGCTTTTCGTTCTTTGCGCTCGCGGTTGCGGGAATCGGGCTCTATTTCCTGCTCTTTAACCTCGGCGTGACGGCGTTTGTGCTGACATGGAGCGTGATCTGGCCGGGACTTTTGGTGCTGCTGGGGCTCACGATTCTTTATGAGGCGCTCTTTCCGAACAAGAGCCACTGGTGCGGGCTGCGTTTCAATAAAGATAAGAATACGCATAGCGAGTACCGCGAGGAAAACGGCTTTCTCAACTATGACTGCTCGTTTTCCCAGGAAAACCGCAAGGTCGCTGCGGAGGAGTTCCTCGGCGGAGACATCGACCTTTCCTTTGGCAAGAGTGAGCTGGATCTGACCGGGATTTCGCACGTGGCACCGAACGCCGTGCTGGATGTGGACGTCTCCTTTGGAACGTTTGACCTGATCGTCCCCAAAACGGTGCGGCTCTACATCAAGGCGGACAAGTCGTTTGGCTCTATCCAGATGAATGGCGAACCAAATGCGGACGCGTCGCAGTCGCTCGTCATCGACGGGGACGTCAGCTTCGGCTCGATGAACATCGCCTATCGCTGATCGGCGCAGGCCGTAAAACGGGCGCCGCCCGCGTCATATGACGCGGGCGGCGCTTTTGCGTTGAAAGCTGCCTGCTTCTGCGTGTCACTCCGCCGAAGGGCGTGCCTTTGCGGAGACCAGCGACTCTGCCGTGCGATCCTCGCAGAACTGCTGCGTATAAAGGTCGTAGTAGTAGCCGCGCAGTTGCAGCAGTTCCTCGTGCGTGCCGCTTTCCTGAATCCTGCCGCTGCGAATGACGAGGATGCGGTCCGCCGTGCGGATGGTGGAGAGGCGGTGGGCGACGATGAAGCTCGTGCGGTCCTTGAGGATGTGTGTGATCGCGTTTTGGATCAGCTGCTCGGTCTCGGTGTCGATGGAGCTCGTCGCCTCGTCCAGCACGAAGATGCGCGGATCCTTGAGCACCACCCGGGCAAACGAGAGCAGCTGCTTTTGGCCTGTCGAGAGGCGCGCGCCGCTCTCGCCGATCTCCGTGTCGTAGCCCTTCTCCTGCGTGAGGATAAACGGCTCCGCGTGGACGAGCCGCGCCGCCGTGCGCACTTCCTCATCGCTCGCATCCGGCTTGCCAAAGCGGATGTTATCGCGGATGGTTCCTGAGAACAGATGCGGCGTTTGCAGCACGTAGCCGAGGCTGGATTGCAGCCAGAGCTGGGAGCGCTCGCGGTAGTCGGTGCCGTCGATGCGGATGGAACCCTGCGTTGGCTCGTAGAAGCGGCAGAGCAGGTTGACGATGGTGCTTTTGCCCGCGCCCGTTTCGCCGACGAGCGCGATGGTCTGCCCGGCTTTGACGTCGAGCGAAAAGTCGTCCAGCACGCGCTCGCCGTTTTTATACTGGAAGGTGACGTGGTCAAACGTCACGTTGCCGGTGATCGGCTCCCAGTTCTCCATGTGCGGGTGCAGGATGTCGCCGTATTTTTTGAGTACGTCCGGGGTGTCCGTCACATCCGGCTTGGTATCCATCAGCGTGATGACGCGCTCCGCAGAGGCTTGTGAGCCGAGCATCTCGGCGAGGATATTTGCCAGCTGCTGGATCGGGTCGAAAATCTGCGTGCAGTAGGAGATAAACGCCACCAGCGTGCCCGCCGAGAGTGCGCCGACAAAGGCTGTTTCGGGGTTGAGCACGCCTTGTCCGCCGAGTGTGAGCGCTAGCCCCGTTCCAACCGCGCCGAGCGACATGATGATCGGGAAAAACGACGCGGAGACGAGCGCGCTCTTGATGCTCGCATGGCGCATCTTTCCGGTCAGAGCGTTGAATTCGTTTGCATTGGCCTCCTCGCGTACGAGCGTCTTGGTCGTCACCGCGCCCATGATGCCCTCGTTGAACGCGCCGGTGATGCGTGAGTTGAGCTTACGCGCTTCGCGCTGGTGCTTGAGCATGAGCTTTTGCAGCCGGATGCTGATGAACGCCAGCAGCGGCAGAACCGCGATGGAGATCAGCGCGAGCTTCCACGAAAGCACAAACATCGTTGCGATGCAGCCGAGTGCATAGAGCAGCGACCAGAGGATATCCAATATGCTCCAGGCGACCATGTCGGACAGGCGCGAGATATCGCTCATCATGCGCGCCATGATGTAGCCGACCGCCGTGCGGTCATAGAAAGAAAACGAGAGCTCCTGCAGGCGCAGAAACGTATCCTGGCGAATGGTGTAGGCGATGGACATCTCGAGTTTGCCCGTTAGGTTGATAAACAGCACCACTCCGCAGCCCTGCACGAGGATCACGGCCAGATACACCAGCGCAAAGTGGCCGAGCCCTTCCAGCGATTTCGGCACGACGAAGTGGTCGATTGCGTAGCTGGTAAACAGCGGGTAGGCGATGTCGATCAGCGCCACGATCAAAATGGAGATGATGATCGAAACAAACAGCTTCTTTCGCTGCAGTGCGTAGCGGTAGAGCCGTTTCCAAGCGCCGGCGTCGATTTTCTTTGCGGCAAAATCCTGTTCTTCTATATACATTATCGGTTCGCCTCCTTTCGAGACGGGGTTCTGTCAACTGCAGCGGGCCTCATGCGGCGCCTCCGTCAAAGAGCGCATCCTGAATCTCCGCGATGCGGCGGTAGAGTCCCTCCTGATGAATCAGCTCCGCGTGCGTGCCCTGCTGCGTGATGCGCCCGTCCTCCAGCACGAGGATGTTGTCCGCCTCGCGCAGCGTGGTGATACGGTGGGAGATGAGGAAGGTGATGCCATCGCGGTTCAGCAAGAGCAGCGAGCGGCGGATGGCCGCGTCCGTTTCCGAATCGACCGCGCTCATCGAGTCGTCGAAAATCAGGATCGGCGCGTTTTGCATGAGCGTCCGCGCGATGGCGACGCGCTGCTGCTGGCCGCCGGAGAGGGTGACGCCGCGTTCGCCCACGAGCGTGCCGTAACCCTGCTCAAAGGACTCGATCACCTCGTGCACGCTGGCTGTGCGCGCTGCGCAGTATACGTCCTCCTCCGTAGAGCAGGGCGAGCAGATGCGGATGTTTTCCATGATCGTGCGCGAGTAGAGAAACGGCTCCTGCAGCACGATGCCGATGTTGCGGCGCAGATACCCGTGCTCGATGTCGTTTACGTCCGTTCCGGCGATCGTGAGCGTTCCGCCGGTGCGCAGATAGAGCCGCTGGAGCAGGTGCACGAGGCTCGTCTTGCCGGAACCGGTCGCGCCGAGGATGGCTACGGTCTGGCCTGGCTTTGCGGTGAAGCTCACGCCGTCCAGCACGTCGTTGTAGCGATCGTAGCCAAAGCAGACGCTGTCAAACTGGATGTCGCCTGCGAGGCTGGGCGTGAGCGCCTTGCCCGGCTCCGTCTCGACCGGTGCGGAGAGGATCTCGTCTAGCCTGCCCAGCGAGACGCCGGCCTTGCCCATGTCCGCCAGTATGCGCCCGAGCTGACGAACCGGCCAGGTGAGCATGGCGACATAGGTGGTAAAGAGCGCGACGTTGCCGAGCGTAAACGTACCCTGGTAGACCCCGATGACGCCCATGCAGAGCGAGAGCCCGATCTGGATGTAACCAACGCTGTCCGATAGGCCCCAGTAAAAGCCGAGCAAGCGGATGAGCTTATAGGTCTTCTCGCGAAACGTGCTGTTGAGCCGCGTAAATTTCTCGATCTCGCTCTTTTGCTGGCCGAAAGCGCGCACGACGCGCATACCAGTCAGGTTCTCCTGCAGCATGGTCGAAAGCGCGCCCTCCGCCTCGTCCGAAGCGGTGAAATACTCCTGCACATAGCGGAAGTAGATGAACGAGCTTACCGTCAGAAGCGGCAGAAACGCCAGCGAGATGAGCGTCATCTTTACGTTGACAGAGAACATCACAACCGCGGCAAAGACGAACATCACGAGCGTGCGCACGATCTCCATCAGCTGCAGGTGTACAAAGCGGCGCACGGTGTCCACGTCCGACGTGCAGCGCTGCACGAGGTCGCCCGTGCTCGCGTGCTTGTGGTAGTCGTAGGGTACGTCCTCCAGATGGCGATAGAGGCGGTTACGCAGCTGCATCGCCATTCCTTCGGAGGCGTAAGCGATGCATTGCCTGCGCGTGAAGGTGAAGATGCAGTTCATGCCGGTAAAGAGGAACAGCGCCAGTCCGCAGACGAACAGGCTGCGCATGAAGAACGCCCGCCCGCCGATCGACTCGATCCACGGCAGCAGAAAGGCGGGGGTAGACGTCGTGATGCCCTGAATGACATAGTCGAGCGTGAAGCTCGTCACATACGGCACTGCGTAGGAAAACGCAGTGGAGAGCAGCACGCTGACGGCGGCAAACACCAGGTAGCGGCGGTATCCGCGCAGCAGGTCGCCAACGAGTTTCCAATTGGTCTTTTTGCGCGCCGGCTTTTCGATTGGAGTCTGCTTTGTTTTTTGATTATTCTTCTTCATAACATATCCTGTGGGTTCACCTCGACCATGGCAAACATCTCGTTGCGGTGGTCTGCGGCGAACATGTAGATCGTTTGGATCGCGCCGCTTAGACGCGCCGTGCGCAGCAGCTTGATCAGTATTTGGTAACGGTAGGCCCGCTGTTTGCGCCTGATGGGCGCTGGCGATGCGCTGTAGAGCAGCAGATCGCGCGCACCCTCTTCGCCGAGCCGTTCATCCAGTGCGTCCTTGAGCTGGCTCGCGTAGGCGGAGACTGCCGTATGCAGCGCGGATTCGTCATCCGAAGAGAACAGGATGCGTACAAACAGCGAAAACGGCGGGAAGATGGCTTTCTTTCGCTGCTCCAGCTCGTAGTGGTAGAAGCTCTTGTAGTCGTGGTTTCTGGCATAGCGGATGGCAGGGTGCGCGGGCGAGTAGGTCTGGATGACCACGCGCCCCGGTGTTTCATCCCGCCCGGCGCGACCAGCCACCTGCGTAAGCAGCTGAAAGGTGCGCTCCGTGCTGCGATAGTCTGGGATGAGCAGCGTCGCGTCCGCCGCGACCACGCCAACGAGCGTTACATTTGGAAAGTCGTGCCCCTTGGCGATCATCTGTGTGCCTACCAGAAACTGCGCCTCTCCGCGTGCAAACGCGCCGAGCATCTGCTGCATGCTGTCCTTGGTGCGGATCGTGTCCGTATCCATCCGGAGGGTAACGGCCTTCGGAAAAAGCTGATGCAGCGCTTCCTCCACCTGCTCGGTGCCGATGCCGAAATACTTGATAAACGGCTTGCCGCAGGCAGGGCATACGGAGGGCAGCGGCTTGGCCGCGCCGCAGAAGTGGCACCGCAGCCGGTTTTCGCCCTTGTGGTAGGTCATGGAGATATCGCAGTTGTCGCATTGTACGACGTGGCCGCAGTTTCGGCAGGATACGAATGTGGAGTAACCCCGCCGGTTGATAAACAGCATCGCCTGCTGCCCGCGCTCGAGGCACTCCCCGAGATACTGCGCAAGCTTGCCGCTGAAGATTCCGTTGTTGCCCGCCTGGAATTCCTGGCGCATATCGATGATCTCCGCATGCGGCAGGGGCCGGTTTTGCACGCGGTCCGGCAGCTCCAGCAGCGTATAGCGCCCGGACAGTGCGCGGTAGTAGGAGAGCAGCGATGGCGTTGCGCTGCCGAGCAGCAGCGGTGCGCCGAAATGCTTCGCACGGTGGGCCGCCACCTCCAGCGCGCCGTAGCGCGGGACGGTTTCGCTCTGGTAGCTGCCCTCGTGCTCTTCGTCTACGATGATCAGGCCGACGTTTTGCATGGGAGCGAACACCGCGCTGCGTGCGCCGACAGCCACGCGCGCCTTGCCGAGGCGAAGCCTGCGCCATTCGTCGAAGCGCTCGCCTGCGGAGAGCCGGCTGTGCAAGACGGCGATCCCATCTGAAAACCGCTCCTGAAAGAGCCCGACGGTCTGCGGCGTGAGCGAGATCTCCGGCACGAGCATGATCGCCTGCCGACCTGCGGCGAGGCAGCGCTCGATGGCGTGCATATACACCTCGGTCTTGCCGCTGCCGGTGACCCCGTGCAGCAGGAGCGTGCCGCTTTCCGCATCCATGGCTTGCTGGACCGCGTTCACCGCGCGCTGCTGCGCCGGATTGAGTGTAACCTGCTTGTCCGCGGACAGCGCGCTGATATTTGGCCGGCGGAAGGTGACATGCCCGCCCTCAACCACATAGCCGCGCCGGACGAGCGCCGAGATCGCACCCTGCGCCTGCGGAACAAACGCCAGCACGTCCGAAACGGACATCTCCTGTCCGGTGGTCTTGAGCAGTCCGAGCACCTCGTGCTGCTTTGGCGCGCGCGGCTTTCCGCTTTTATCCAGAAGGGAGCGAAGCTGTTCGTCGATTCGATCCGGATCCGCGAGCATAACGGTGCGCTCGATCTTCTCCTTCACGCGGCTGCCGCGCATCTGGGCGGGGATCATGAGCCGGAGCGCGTCGACCAGTAGGCAGTAGTAGCTCTTTTGAATCCAGTACGCAAGCTCGATCTGCTCCTGCGTGAGGATGGGGTAGGGCTCGATGACGCGCAGCAGCGGCTTGCGCGCGGGCGACTGTTCCGCCTCGGCGCCGTTCGCCCCGCCGGAGGCTTCGGTCGCGCGGATGACGAAGCCCTCGCGCTGCCGGTTCCCCGTGCCGAACGGCACGAGCACATGGCTGCCGGCGGACACCTGCATGCCCTCGGGTACAAGGTAGCTGTAGAGCCGGTCCACATTTGCGTGCGCGATGTCAACGATGACCTCGCAGGTTTGTTCCATGCCGTTCACCTCCCGGTAAGCAGAAGTATGGGGTTGTTTGATGGGTAAGAAATCTGTTTGCGGATGCGTGCCAAAACCACAAATAGCCCGCAAGCGGGCCTGTGCAAGTCAAACGCGCACCAAGTCAAAGCCGGGCTGCGGGTTTGGCAAGAATTCTGATCCTGTCGTATAAAAACGGGAATGACGCTCCCGCAAGAGAATCGGGCCTGGTCAGTCCTGATAGAATTCCTTCGGATATTCCAGATGAAGCTTGCCTTGGTAGAGCTCGTCTACGGCGACGGAAACAGGTTTGCGGCCGTCTAACTTATCCGGATCCGATTGCAATTGGCGCGCTCTTTGCGCAACGGCGGTCACCAGCATATAGCGGCAACCTGCCTTCTCGATCAGTTCGTTTAGCGGTAAGTTCATCATAATGCGCTCCTGCCTCCTTGCAGCTTTTCGATCAATCCACCGTTTCGGGTTACTCTGCATCGCTCGGCGGAGATGATGTCCTCCGTGCGCGCGATCGCGAGGTCGAGGATGTCGTTTACGACGACATAATCGTAGCGGTCGATGAATTGCATCTCCTGATACGCCGTTTCAAATCGGCGCTCTATCGCTTCGGAACTCTCCGTTCCGCGATGGATGAGGCGGGATTTCAGCTCGCTCATAGAGGGTGGCGCGATGAAGATCAGCACCGCGTCCGGATAAGCGGCTTTTACGCGCATGGCGCCCTGCACGTCGATCTCGAGGATGACGCTGCGCCCTTCCGCGAGTTCCTGCTCGACGAAGCTCTTCGGCGTTCCGTAGTAGTGCGTGTTGAACACGCGCATATACTCCAGAAAAGCGTCGGTGTCGATCATCCGCTGAAACTCCTCTTCGGACTTGAAGAAGTAGTGTACGCCGTCGATTTCGCCGGGACGCGGCGCACGCGTCGTTGCGGAGACAGACATGCGGATATCGCTGTTGCGCGAGATCAGCGAGAGGTTGATCGTGCCTTTTCCTACGCCCGCAGGCCCGGATATGACCAGCAGCAGGCCCTTTCTGTTTTGTTTCATGAAATAGATCTCCTCTCGTCTTCAGTCGTCGGCTTCGTCCGCTTTGCTGTCGAGCCGGTTTGCGATGGTCTCCGGCTGAATGGCGGAGAGTATCACGTGGTCGCTGTCCGTGATGACGACCGCGCGCGTGCGCCGGCCGCAGGTCGCGTCGATCAGGCGGCCGCTTTCGCGCGCCTCCTGCACGATGCGCTTGATGGGCGCGGACTCCGGGCTGACAATCGCGATCAGGCGGTCTGCCGAGACGATGTTGCCAAAGCCGATGTTCACAAGCCGCAGGTTCATCATAACGAACTGCTCCTACTCAATAGAATCGTATCGCTCCATTTGCGCTGCAAACGGAGGAAGGGGTTACTCTATGTTCTGCACCTGCTCGCGGATCTTCTCGATCTCTGCTTTACCGGCGAGTACGAGACGGGTCAGCGCGCCGTCGTTGGCTTTTGAACCGATGGTGTTGAATTCACGGTTCATCTCCTGCACGACGAAGTCCAGCTTGCGTCCCGCAGGCTCGGGGTCGGACAGGAGGCTCCGCATTTGCGCAATGTGACTGTGCAGGCGGGAAATCTCCTCGTCGATGCTAGCTTTGTCGGCAAACAGGGCCACCTCGGTGGCGAGCCGCGCGTGGTCTACCTCGACGCCGGCGCTGCCGAGCAGGGCTGCGATCCGCTCGTTGAGCTTGACACGGTATTCCTCAACGACGACGGGGGCGCGCGCTGCGATCTGAACGGTGAGCGTTTCGACCGTGTCCGCGCAGTTGGAAAGATAGGCGCGGAGCCGTTCGCCTTCCTGCATGCGCATCGTCAGCAGCGCGTCGATTGCGCCGTCGATCGCCTCGGAAAGCAGGGTGGTCAGCGCGGCCGAATCCTCGTCCGCCTCGCGCACATTGGATACATCCGGCAGGCGGAGCGCAGCGGTGAGGGAGAGGTCGTCCACAAGCGCGAGCGATTCATTTGCCTGCCTGGCGGCGTCGACGAACGCCTTGAGCAGCGGCACGTCGATCTCAACATTCCTTGCGTCGCTGCGCAGGTTGCGGTAGTTGACAAACACATCCACATGCCCGCGCGAGAGCTTGCCGGTAAGTGCGGAGCGGATCGGGTCTTCCAGAAAAGCGAGGTGGCGGGGCAGGCGCATGCCGACGTCGAGGTAGCGGTGGTTGACGCTCTTGAGCTCCACCGTCATCTCCCGTCCGTCCGCGGACGCGCTTCCCTTGCCATAACCGGTCATACTGTACATATTTTTGCCACCCCCAAGTCGCAATTATAAATTATAGCATGGTGCGCCGCATCGCACAAGCTTCACAAAACAACAGATTGCGCGGATTGTGATGAATCATGTGATTTTGCGGCCGGAGCCGGTCAGGGCCGGGTATAGAGGCGGTAAAGCTCATCCGCGTGCGGCTCTTCGAGCGTCTCGCCGCCGGTATAGCTGACGCGGCCGGGGATGGCGCGCCCGATCACGGCGGCGTGGATGCCGCCCGCTTGCAGCGCCCTGCACAGGCCTGCCCCATCCTCGCAGGCGATGAGCAGGCTTCCGCTGCCGATGAGCCGCAGTGGATCGAGTGAGAGCGCCTCGCACAGCGCGCGCGTCTCTTCGCGCACCGGGATGCGCGCGGTGTCGATCTCGACCGCGCACCCGTTGGCAAATCCAAGCTCCCAGCTTGCGCCGAGCACGCCGCCCTCGGTTACGTCGTGCATAGCCGCGGCGCCGAAGCGCATGGCGATTCGGCTTTCGGCAACGATGCTCAGCTGCCCGCAAAGTGCGCGCGCGGCGTCGAGCAGGTGCGCGGGCACGGCGACGAGCCGGTCTGCAAAGTCTTCTGCAAGTATGGTCGTGCCCTCCACGGCGGCCCACTTGGTCATCACGATCTCGTCGCTGGGACGCATGCCGCGCAAAACCTGATCGCGCGGCTGCCGGGCGATGACCGCTGCGTTGGTGACAGCGCGTGTGACCGCATCCGTCACCTCCGTGTGGCCGCCGAGGATATCGACGTTGGCCAACTGCGCCGCGTCGGAGAGGTCGCAAGCAATCTGCGCGATCTGCTCCATGGTGCCGTCCGGCGGCATCAAAAGCGTAACCAATAGCCCCACGGGCTCTGCGCCCGCGGCTGCCGCGTCATTGCAGCTGACGTGCACCGTCAGTCGCCCGAGATGGGCGATGCTGGCCGAGGTGATGGGATCGCAGCTGAGCACGAGCAGGTCGCCGCCGATGTCCGCCACGGCGCAGTCTTGCCCGATGGTGGGCGAAGAGAGCGATTCGGGGCGTACGCGTCGGAATTTTTGGAGCACCAGACGATCCAGGTCGTCGTTGTCGAGTTTGCCAAGTCGTAACATGCTGATAGAATTCTCCGTTTGCTTAAAAGAGTTTTGGTTGAACCGGCAGACTGTTTTCTTGCGAAGGTGCGCCGATCAACGAGAGAAATTCCGCTTCGGTGAGCAGAGGGATGCCCAGCTCCCGCGCTTTGTCGAGTTTGCTGCCCGCGCTCTCTCCGTAGAGCACATAGTTCGTTTTTTTGCTAACGCTGCCTGCGGCCTTTGCGCCATGTTGCTCGATAAGCGCTTCCGCTTCACGGCGCCCGAGCGAGGGTAGCGTGCCGGTGACGACGATGGTCTTCCCCGCGATGGGAGAGACTGCGGTTGCCGCCTGCTCCTGCTGCGGAGAGACGCCGTAGGCAAGCAGCTGGTCGACCTGCGCGGCAATGCGCGGATCGCCGAAAAACGAGAGGATGCTATCGGCTACAATCCCGCCGATATCGGGAATGGCGAGCAGCTCCTCCCGCGCGGCGGAGCGTACCGCGCCAAGCGTACCGAAGCGCTTTGCAAGGTCTTTTGCTGTCTTGATGCCGACGTTTGGAATGCCGAGCGCGAAGAGAAACGCGCCGAGCGGCCGCGTCTTGCTCTTTTCGATCGCGTCCAAAAGGTTTTGCGCTTTTTTTTCACCGAAACGCTCCAGTGCGACGAGCTGCTCCTTATCCAGTGCGTAGAGTGCGGGGATCGAGTCCACATGCAGCGCCTCTATGAGCTGGCCGGCCGTCTTGTCGCTGAAGCTTTCGATGTCCATCGCGTCGCGCGAGGCGTAGTGCGCAAGGCGCAGCGTGATCTGCGCGCGGCAGGAGAGCGAGTTGGTGCAAAACAAGTGCGCGCCGTTCTCTTCGACATGCGCGCCGCAGACAGGGCAGCGGGCGGGTTTTTGCACCTCCTGCGTGGCCGTGTCGTCCGGCACCGCGCCGAGAATCTCGGGAATCACGTCGTTGCTGCGGCGGATGAATACCCGCGAGCCGATCCGGACGCGCTTGCGGAGGATATCGTCATAGTTGTTCAGTGTCGCGCGGCGGATCGTTGCGCCCGCGAGCTCCACGGGCGTCAGGTGCGCCAGCGGCGTGAGCTTGCCCGTGCGCCCGACTTCCCAGGTGACGTCTTCGACCACGGAGGTCGTCTCCTCGGCGGCGAACTTGTAGGCCATCGCCCAGCGGGGGAACTTCTCTGTCTCGCCGAGTCTGGCGCGCAGCGTAAAATCGGCGACCTTGATCACCATGCCGTCGATCAGAAAGTCGAGCGTACCGCGCGTTTGCTCCGCTAGGTCGATCTCGTGCTTGAGTGTTTCCGCAGTATGGCAGTAGCGGATGTATGGGCTGACGGGGAAGCCGTTTTCGGCCAAAAACGCGAGCATTTCGCGCTGGTTCGACAACTCCTTTCCCTCGATATAGCCTATGTTGTAGCAAAAGATGTCGAGCTTTCGGCTCGCCGTCACGCGCGGGTCGAGGTTTCTGAGTGCGCCTGCTGCGGCGTTTCGCGCGTTTTTGAGCGGCTCGTCGCTGTCTCGGTTGAGCTCCTCCAGCACCGAAAGGCGCATGATGCACTCGCCCTGTACCTCCATCGTCCCTTTGAACGGGATTGTGCGCGGAATGGCGCGCACGGTGAGCAGCTGCTCATAGACGCCGTCTCCGGTGATGCCGTTACCGCGCGTTGCGCCCTGCGTAAAGCGTCCGTTTTCATAGGTGAGGCAAACGGTGAGCCCGTCGAACTTATACTCCAGGCCGAATTCCACCTCTGCGCCTTCCGCCGCCTTGAGCGCGCGCGCCGCCCAGTCGCGCAGGCCTTCCTGTGTGCGCACCTTGTCCAGGCTATAGAGCCGGCGGATGTGCGTGTGCGGTAAAAAAGCGCCTGCGCCTGCGCCGACACGCTTCGTCGGCGAGCCGGGCAGCACTACGCCGCTCTGCTGCTCAAGCCGGGTGAGCTCATCGTAGAGCGCGTCGTATTCCGCATCCGAAATCAACGGCGCGTCCGCGTCGTAATATGCCTCGGCATAGCGCGTGAGCCGTTGTGTCAGCTCCTCCTGACGGGTCATAGCTTCCGCCTCCGGTGCCATATTATAAGACCTCGATCGGCGCGAACGCCGCGGCAAATTTCTTGTTTGCTCCGTTGTCAAACGCGATCTCTACGATGGACGACGCGCCGCCGCCGTTGACCGCGAGCACGGTTCCTTCGCCAAACGCCTTGTGGCGCACGCGTTGCCCCGGGGTATAGGAGATGTCCGCCATGGGCTGCTTCGGCTCCGGCCGGGCTTGCTCGCGCTGCAGCGCACCCTGCGCGCCGCCGTTTTTGAGCGAATGCACCGAGATGCCGAAGGCCTGCTGCGGCGGGGTGCTCTTGAGCTGCGGCTGCTTGGGCGCAGGCTTCGCCTCGGCGGGCAGCGCCTCCTCCAGCTCGGTCAGAAAGCGCGAGGGCAGCGCGGGGGAGATTTTGCCGTAGAGCATGCGCTGGCGTGCGCAGGAGAGATAGAGCTTCTGCCGCGCGCGTGTGATGCCGACGTAGCAGAGCCTGCGCTCCTCCTCCAGCTTCTCCGGGTCGTAGAGGCTCTGCATCGAAGGGAACAGACCGTCCTCCAGCCCGCATAAAAACACGACGGGAAACTCCAGCCCCTTTGCGCTGTGCAGCGTCATCATCGACACGCGGCCATTTTGCTCATCCACATCGTCCGTGGCGGAAAACAGCGCTACGTTCTCTAGAAAAGCGGAGAGAATATCGACCTTCGTCTCGTCCATCGACTCCGTAAACTCGCGGATATAGCCGACGAACTCGTTTACGATATCTGCGCGCGCCTCGTAGTTTTCCTTCCGGTCCGCCTGCAGATATGCGTCGTAGCCAATGACCTGCAGCAGGTATTCCACCACGTCGGGAAACGACTTGACCCCAAACTGCATATATACGTCCGAGAGCATCTCGGCAAAGGCGGTGAATTTCTCCCGCGCCGCCTTGGGCAGATCGCCCTCTTTGAGCTGCAGGATTGCGTGCAGCAGCGGCTGCGTACGCGCCCGGGCAAACGCCTGCAGCGCATCCACCGAGCTGTCTCCGATGCCGCGGCGGGGGACGTTGACCACGCGCAGAAACGCCACGTCGTCCGCCGAGTTTTGCAGCAGGCGCAGATAGGCCACGATGTCCTTGACCTCTGCGCGCTGAAAGAAGGACAGCCCGCCGTATACGCGGTAGGGGATGTCGTAGCTCTGCAGATACATCTCGATCACGCGGCTCTGCGCATGCGTCCGGTAGAGGATGGCGTAGTCGTCGTACCGCCGCTCGCCGTAGCGCGCGCCCTCGAGGATGCGGTTTGCGATGCGGTTCGCTTCATCGCGCTCGTCCATAGCTTCGTAGACGTCGATGGGCTCGCCGCCCTTCTGCTGTGTCCAGAGCACCTTTTTCTTGCGCGAACGATTGTTGGAGATGACGATGTTTGCGGCGTTGAGGATGATCTCGCTCGAGCGGTAGTTCTGCTCGAGCCGGATGACCGCCGCACCGGGAAAGTCTTTTTCAAACTCCAGTATGTTTCGTATATCCGCGCCGCGCCAGCCGTAGATGCTCTGGTCGTCGTCGCCAACGACGCAGAGGTTGCGGTGCTCGCTGGCGAGCTTGCGGACGATGTGGTACTGCACGAGGTTCGTATCCTGATATTCGTCTACGAGGATATAGCGAAACTTCTTGCGATATTTTTCCAGCACCTCGGGATACTGCTCAAACAGACGCATCACCAACAGCAGCAGATCGTCGAAATCAAGCGCATTGCATTGCTTGAGCTGGCGCTGGTACGCCTGATAGACCGCTACGATCTCCTTGGGCGCATACCCCTCCTGCAGGTAGGCGAGCGCGTCGAGGCTCTGGTTTTTCGCCTCGGAGATGCGGCTGCTCAGTTCGCGTGGCGCAAAGACCTTCTCGTTGAGGTTCAGCTCGCGAATGATCTTCTTGAGCAGCGACTGCTGATCCGCGTCGTCGTAGATGACAAATGTGCGCTCATAGCCGAGCGGTTCGATCTCGCTGCGCAGGATGCGCGCGCAGCAGGCGTGAAACGTCATGACCCACATCTCGTTGACGCCGCTGCCGAGCAGTCTGCCTACCCGCTCGCGCATCTCGCCCGCGGCCTTGTTGGTAAACGTCAGCGCGAGGATGTTCCATGGCGCGACGCCTTTTTCCTGTATGAGATATGCGATGCGGTGCGTGAGCACGCGCGTCTTGCCGCTGCCTGCGCCTGCGAGCACGAGCAGCGGCCCTTCGGTCGTCTCCACCGCTTCGCGCTGTCTGTCGTTGAGTATCGATAGATCCATGTCTGTCCCCCTAAGCTGTTCGAATCATTATAGCATAGCGCGGGGGTGAGTTTGAACACGAAAGATGAAATCCTAATTAAAAATAAACATGTGTTCGCATGCGGTTTCGCTTTACGCTGGGTGGATTCTCTGCTATAATCCCCCCATGAAATTGATTATTGCTTCCAACAATGCGCACAAGATGCGCGAGATTTTTGAAATCCTCGGCGCGGAGTTTCCGGATATGGTCACGCTCGGGCAGGCCGGGTTGAAGATCGACGTCGTGGAGGACGGGGAGACCTTTCAGGCCAACGCCATAAAGAAGGCGGAGGAGGTACGAAAAGCCTCCGGCTATCCCGCCGCGATTGCGGACGACAGCGGGTTGATCGTGGATGCGCTTGACGGCGCGCCGGGTGTCTTCAGCGCGCGCTATGCGGGCCAGGGACATGACGACGCGGCAAACAACGCCAAGCTCATGCGCGACATGGCGGGCGTGCCGGCGGAAAAACGCACCTGCCGCTTTGCCTCGGCCGTCGCGCTTGCGCGGGAAGGGGAAGCGACCCTCTGCACAATCGGCTTTGCGGAGGGCGTTTTGCTCACCGAGCCGCGCGGTGAAAACGGCTTTGGGTACGATCCATACTTCTTCTATCCGCCTTTGGGGAAGTCCTTTGCCGAACTCAGTGCGGAAGAAAAGAACGCGGTCAGCCACAGAAAGCGCGCGCTGGAAGCACTGCAGGACGCGCTGCGGCGGGAGAAGGCATGAAGCGCGTTGCTGTGTTTTCGGACACGCACAATATGTTTTCCCGCCTGCCGCTGGCGATCGAGCGGCTGGGGAAGGTGGATCTGCTCTTTCACCTTGGCGACTTTGCGATCGATGCCGAGCGGATCGCCTCCGCGCTCGGCGGCGTGCCGGCCTTTGCGGTCAAGGGCAACAACGACGCCGGCAGCGCTTACCCGCGTATGCGCATCGAACGCGTGGAGGATGCTTGGATCATGCTCGTGCATGGAGACGGCTATCACACGCTCTATCAGTTGATCGATCAGGCGCGAGAGAATCGCTGCGCAGCGGCGCTTTTTGGTCACACGCATGAACCGCTGCTGCAGGCGGACGGAGAGCTGCTCCTCGTCAACCCGGGCAGCCTCTCGCTGCCGCGGCGCGGGAGCAAGCCATCCTGCGCACTGCTGGAGGTGGACGGCGCGGATATCAACGCCAAGATGCTCCCGCTTATCTAGAGCGATCCCGGCGCGATATGACAGACAAGAGCCTCCCGCAGCGTTTTCGCACGGGAGGCTTACTGGTTTCTGAATCGGGATTGGGCTAAACCCTAAACCGACGGGATCTCCCCGGCGTCTTCCTCGGCGATCTCCTGGGAATAGCGCGGAAAATTCGGCATTTCGTCCACGCGGTGGAGGCCAAACTGGCGCAGAAATTTGTCTGTGGTGCCAAACAGCGCGGGGTGGCCGACCACGTCTTTTCGCCCGACCTCCACGATCAACCCCAGCTTCACCAGCTGCGTCACCGCGTAGTCGCAGCGCACGCCGCGGACGCGCTCGATATCCGCGCGCGTAACCGGCTGCCGGTAGGCGATGACGGCAAGCGTTTCGAGCAGAGACTGCGAAACGCTCTTCGTCTCGTCCGGATTGACGAGCTGCTTGACGTCCTCGATATAGTCCCGATTGCTCACGAGCTGCGCGGTATCGGCCGTTACATGCAGCTGGACGCCGCGCCCCGCTTCGTGATAGGCGCGTTCCATCTCGGCGAGCGTGCTGCGCATCTGCGCCGTCGGGCAGTCCAGCACGCGCGCAAGCTCCGCGATCGCGACGGGGTCGCCCGCCACGAAGAGCATACATTCGATTCGGTGAAAGACCATCCGGTCGATCGTCGTCTCTTCCATAGTTTTCCTCAAGCTTCGGTGAACCTGCCGCCGCCGGTTGCCGCCCGGCGGACCGCGGCGTCAGTCTTCCGATTCGTCCATGTATTCGTAGGCTTCGTCGTCAAGCAGGAGCCGATCCGCGCTGATGCGGATCGGTGCAAACGGCGCTTTCTGGCGCAGCAGGATCTCACCGCGCGCGATCATCTCCAGCAGTGCCATAAACGTCGCGATGATCTCCATTCGCTCCACATCCGGCGAAAACAGCTCCTCAAACGTGACCGCGTTTTTTTCCAGCAGCACGGAGCGGATCTTTGCCGTCTGCGAACGAACGGTGTAGCGATCCGGGTTGACGTGCTGGGAGCGGATCGGCTCCGGCGCGTCCTGCTTGCGCGAGAGCATCTCCAAAAACGCGGAGAAGAGCCCGTCCATCGTCGCTCCGTCGAGCGCGACCTCCTTGGGCGGCAGGGGGATATCCTCCGGCAGGCGTGCGCGGCTCTCCTTCGCCCGCTCAAAGAGTGACTTGAGCTGCTCGCCTGCCTCCCGAAATGCTTTGTAGTCGCGCAACTGGCGGATCAGCAGCGTTTCGGGATCCTCTTCCGCTTCGTCCTCCTTGGGTGGGCGGGGCAGAAGTTGGCGGCTTTTGATATAGAGCAGCGTCGCCGCCATAGTCAGAAATTCGCTGGCGGTATCCATATCCAGCTCGTCTACCTGATCCATATAGGAAAGATACTGCGCGGTGATCTCGGAGACGAAGATATCTTTTACATCAACTTCGGCTTCCTCGATCAAGTGCAGCAGCAGGTCGAGCGGACCGCTGAATTGTTGCAGCTGAACGGTATACGGCATGCGTTTCCCTTACTGGCGGCGGAGTGGCGCGGCGGCTACAGGAGGTTGATCAACCAGGCGGCCACGGTGAAAAAACCGCTGGAGATGGCGGAGATCAGGTAGCTGAGTACCGTTGAGACCACGCCGCTGATCAGCAGCGCCAGCAAAATCCACTGGCCGTACTGACGCAGAAACATGAATACGCGCGGAATTTTGCGCACCAGCAGCGTCTCGAAGACATGCGATCCGTCGAGCGGATAGATCGGTATCAGGTTGAAGATCGCCAGCGCGAGGTTGATCGTAATGATCGAGCCGAAGATGCTCATAAACGCCTCGTTGGTGACCAGCCCCCACTTGAGGATGCCCGCCACATAGACGAAGGAAAACAAAAACGCCACGACGAGGTTCGTAAAGATGCCGGCGAGCGAAACGATGATGTCGTCCCGCTTGTAGTTCTTGAAGTTGCGCGGATTGACCGGCACGGGCTTGGCCCAGCCGAAGCCGATGAGCAGCAACATGAGAAACCCGATGGGGTCGATATGCGCCAGCGGGTTGAGCGTCATGCGGCCGAGGTTGCGCGCCGTCGGATCGCCGAGGCGATAGGCGGCGTAGGCGTGCGCCCACTCGTGGAGGGTGAGCCCGATGATGATCGCCGGCAGTACGTAGAGGAACTGCAGCGGGTTTTGAAAGAGCTGAGAAATGCGTGTCAAAGCCGCGTACTCCCTTCCTGTTGGTTGAATCGATGGCATTCGGCGCGCATGCGGCGAAAGGCCGATGCCACAATTATACGGCAACGTTCGCCTCAACGCAATCGAGCGGCGCGATGCCGCCGGATTTTCCACAGACTGTTCACAAACGCGCGCCGGGCAAAGGTCGATGGCCGCTATGTTTGCTCCGCCCGTTCACGAAGGCGCTGAATGAGCGTGGCGTCCGGGGTGACATAGAGCGTTCGGTTTGTGGAGTAGACCACCGCGCCAGGGCGTGCGCCGGAAGGCTTTTTAACGTATTTTCGCGGCGTGTAGTCGACCGGAACGCCTGCGGAAGCGCGCGCCCGTGAGTAGTAGGCCGCAAGAGAAGCCGCTTCGCGCAGCGTCGCCTCGGGCGGTTCTCCGTCGAAGTCCACGATCACATGCGAACCGGGGATGTTCTTTGCGTGCAGCCAGAGGTTCTCCGAACGGGCTGTCTGCAGGGTGAGCGCGTCGTTTTGCCGGTTGTTTTTGCCGACATAGACCGCAATCCCATCGCCGGAGACAAAGCGCATGGGAGCGGAGGACTTGTTTGACGGCTTCGCCGGCTGCGTCCTGCCGGGGCGCAGATAGCGCTCGCGGATCAGCTCGTCCTGAATCTCGCTGAGCTCGTAGAGCGTGTCGCACTTGTCGATGTTCTCCAGCTGCCCTTCCAGATACGCGATTTCTCCCGCAAGGGGTTCGATTTGCCCTTCGGCATATGTCTTGCCGAGCTTGCCCTTGCGGTATTGCTTAAAGTACTTCCTTGCGTTCTCCTGCGCGCTGCAGGCGGGGTCGAGCAAGATGGCGCGCTTTGCGGGCGGATCTGCGGTATAGTCGTCTACGATCAGCTCGCGCATGCCGGGCTTTGCCAGATGCAGGTTGGCCAGGATCAGCTCGCCATCCGCACGGGCTGATTCGTAGGCGTCGCCCTGGTGGATCGCATCCCAAAACGCTGCGTACTTATTCTGCGCGCGGCTCAGCGCGGCGGATACCGCGTGCCGCAGCGCCGCGCCGTGGCGGCGGATGCGGACGATCTGATCACGGCCCGCGTAGTAGCGATCCAGCGCTTCGCTCATGCCGGCGGCTTGCTCCACGCGCGCATATTGGCCACAAGGGAGGAAGGGCAACGCGGCGACGGGCTCGCCCGCTTCATCAAACACCACACACGGGGCGTATGCGCCGATCTTCATGGCGTGAAAGAGCGCGTGGAGCGCGCCTGCGTCCTGCGCAGCCGAGATCAGCGCCGCTGCGGTCTGCCGGGAGACGCCGTCAAACGCGGCCGTCAGCGCGCGCGCCGGTTCGGGCGCGGAAAACACCGGCTCAAACGCATCCGCGGGTGCGGAAAAAGGATCGAGCTTGCTCTGTGCGGGTATCGGCTCGTAAGGGAATCCCGGCAGCAGGATCCGCGCTCCGTCTCCACCCGCGCTGATGCGGCGCAGGCAGTCCACGATGGCGCCCGAGGGTTCGAGCAGCAGAAAGTTTGCGTGCTTGCCCGTCAGCTCCACGATCATCCGCAGGGCGACCTCGTCAAACAGCTCGTTTCGTGCGAGAACGATGATTTCGCAGACACGGTCCGCCCCGAGCTGACGGATGGAGCAGATGCGCCCTCCGACGAGGCGGCGGCGCAGCAGCATGCAAAGCGCAGGCGCGGACATGGGGTTATCAAACGCGCGGCTCGTGAGCTGGATGCGCCCGTTCTCTGCGTGCGTGCTGACCAGCAGGCGCCGGGTGGCGTTGTTTGCGCGCACAGTAAAGAGCAGCAAGTCCTTTTCGGGCTGCTGCACCTTGTCGATCTTTCCGCCGATGAGCGGTTGCAGTTCGCAGATCACCGCGCCGAGCGCGATGCCGTCCATTGCCATGATTCATCCCGTCGCTTTACGATATTGACCTGTAACAGGCGTACTCTTTTCGGCTGGGCCGCTACTCCGGCCGCTTCAGCCGGTCCAGAATCAGTCGGTAACCACCCGCGCCATATTCCAGACATCGGTTGACGCGGCTGATGGTCGCGCTCGAGGCGTTGAAGCGATGCGCGATATCCTGATAGGTCTCGCCTGCGTCGAGCTGGCGCGCAACCTGCCAGCGCTGCGCCATCGACTGCAGTTCGTTGATGGTGCACATATCCTCAAAAAAACGATAGCATTCCGACAGATCGTTGAGGGAGAGGATCGCGTGGAAAACGTCGTCCAGCTCCTCGCTCTCCAGCCGGGAAACATATGCGTCCATGTGCGCAGTCCCTTTCCTGTTTCGCTTCGGCCGACCGGTATCACCCGGTTGCCTGCTATCATTCTATTCGCTTTCATACTGGAAAGCAAGAAAAAAGGGGCATGCCGAAACGACATGCCCAAAGCTGAAAACCGAACTGGGGTTACTGCGCCGCAGTGTGCTTCTTGGCCAGCTGCGCCTTTTTGCGGGCGGCAGCGTTCTTGTGGATCATGCCCTTAGCGGCAGCGTGATCAACCGTGCTGACGGCCGTCAAATACGCTTTTTCGGTTGCGGCAGAGTCCCCGGCCTGCAGCGCTTCGTCAAAACGGCGGATGGTCGTCTTCATCTCAGACTTGGCCGCTCGGTTGTTCTGCGTCTGCTTCGCGGTGATTTTGACACGCTTGATGGCGGACTTGATGTTTGCCAAAATAATTCACCCCCTGATTCAGTCTCAAATTCTTTTCGAACAGAAGTCAGTTTAGCATACCGCGCCTGCAAATGCAAGCATAATCTTACGCTTTTTCCAATCATATTCATACCGGACGGAAAGGGTGCGCAGAACCGCGCAGACGACGCCCGGTTGGATGCCGTGTGACTTTGTTCCGTAGTTTTGCACGCCGAAGAGGAGATTTTCACATTTTCGTTGCATTTTCAAAGTTGACGATGGCATCTTTCGTGGTATAATAATTTTCGTGATTAGCACTCAACAAAAAAGAGTGCTAACAAAAAATAAGCATCTTAAATACATAGGAGGCGAAACTCGTATGAAACTGAAACCTTTGGCCGATCGTGTTGTTGTCATCAGCATCGAGAACGAAGAGGTTGTCAAGGGTGGCATCGTGCTGCCGAGCGCGGCAAAGGAAAAGCCGCAGATGGCGCAAGTGGTCTCCGTCGGCCCCGGTGGCGTAGTGGACGGCAAGGATGTCGTCATGTATGTCAAAGAGGGCGACAAGGTGATCTGCTCCAAGTATGCGGGCACCGAGGTCAAGCTGGACGACAAAGAGTATCTCATCGTCCGCCAGAGCGACATTCTCGCGGTTGTGGAATAATCAGGAGGAAATGAACTATGGCAAAGCAACTCAAGTATAGCGAAGACGCGCGCAGATCGCTTCAGGCCGGGCTGGACAAGCTGGCCAACACCGTTAAGATTACCCTCGGGCCCAAGGGCCGCAACGTCGTGCTGGATAAGAAATACGGCGCGCCGCTGATCACCAACGACGGCGTAACCATCGCCAAAGAGATCGAGCTGGAAGACCCATTTGAAAACATGGGTGCGCAGCTCGTCAAAGAGGTCGCCACCAAGACCAACGATGTCGCGGGCGACGGCACCACCACGGCAACTCTGCTCGCGCAGGCTATCGTCCGCGAGGGCATGAAAAACGTTGCGGCCGGCGCCAACCCCATGGTCATCCGCCGCGGCATCGAAGCTGCCGTCAACGAGGCGGTCGAAGGGCTGAAGTCCCTGAGCAAGCCCGTCGGTAGCAAGAACGCCATCGCGCAGGTTGCCTCAATCTCCGCGGGAGACGAAACCGTCGGCAAGCTCATCTCGGACGCGATGGAGAAGGTCGGAAACGACGGCGTCATCACCGTAGAAGAGAGCAAGACCATGAAGACCGAGCTTAACATCGTCGAAGGTATGCAGTTTGACCGCGGTTACGCTTCCGCGTATATGGTCACCGATACCGAGAAGATGGAGGGCGTTCTGGATAATCCTTATATTCTCATCACCGACAAGAAGATCGGCAACATTCAGGAGATCCTGCCGATTCTGCAGCTGATTGCGCAGCAGAGCCGTGCGCTGCTGATCATCGCCGAGGATGTCGAGGGCGAAGCGCTCACCACGCTGGTGCTCAACAAGCTGCGCGGCACGTTTAACTGCATCGCTGTCAAGGCCCCTGGCTTTGGCGACCGCAGGAAAGCCATGCTGCAGGATATCGCGGTTCTGACCGGCGGCGAAGTGATCTCCTCCGAAATCGGCCTCGACCTGAAAGAGACGCAGCTCAGCCAGCTCGGCACCGCGCGCCAGGTCAAGGTGGACAAGGACAACACGATCATCGTCGAAGGCGCCGGCAATCCCGAGGACATCAAAGCCCGCGTCTCCGCCATCAAGGTTCAGATCGGCGAGACCACGTCCGACTACGACAAGGAAAAGCTTCAGGAGCGCTTGGCTAAACTCGCGGGCGGCGTAGCCGTCATCGCGGTTGGCGCGGCGACCGAGGTCGAGATGAAGGAGTTCAAGCTCCGCATCGAGGACGCGCTCTCCGCAACCCGTGCAGCCGTGGAAGAGGGCATCGTTCCTGGCGGCGGCGTGGCGTTGCTGAACGTGGCGGACCGCGTCAAAAAGCATGCGGAGAATGCCAGCGGCGACTACAAGACCGGCGTCAACATCGTGCTGCGCGCGCTGGAAGAGCCGGTGCGTCAGATCGCGCTCAATGCGGGCGTAGACGGCGCGGTTGTGGTGGAGAACATCCGCCGCGAGAACAAACCCGGCTATGGCTATAACGCCGCGAGCGACACCTACGCAGTCCTGGCCGACGAGGGCATCATCGATCCCACGAAGGTCACCCGCAGCGCACTGCAGAATGCGGCGTCCGTCGCGGCCATGGTGCTGACCACCGAGAGTCTGGTCACCGACATTCCGACGCCTCCCGCGCCCGTTGCGGCGCCCGGCCCGGACATGGGCGGCATGTATTAAGCCCGGACATCACAAGCAACAAGCGAGAGCGCGGAGCAATCCGCGCTCTCAGTCTGTCAAAAATATCCCTGTTGTTGGATTTTTTTGACAGGCTGAGCGGCGGGAGAGCCCCGCCGCCTTGAAAGGAAAAAGCAAGCAAACAATCGCTTTGGGCTTTTCGAAATAAGACCGAGTCGCGTTTCCGATTGCGAAATGCGCCGCGCTGTGGATGCGTTACTTTTTGCTGTATGGCGTGTTTTCAAGCGGAAGCTTCGTGCGAAAGATCCCATCCCGGTGATAGTAGGCCAACTGCACCGCCGGCGCGGTGGGGATGGAGCAGATCTCGCCTACGCCCTTTGCGCCGCAGGCCAGTCCGTCTTTCGAGGCTTTCCCTACGATGATTGGGTGCACATCCGGCGTCATACTTGCCTTGAAGAGGCCGAGCGTACCGAACTTTCGCAGAGGCTTTCCGTTTTCCAGCGGAAAATCCTCCGTGAGCGCATAGCCTAGGCTCATGACCACGCCACCTTCGATCTGCCCCTCCAGCGAAACGGGATTGACCGCCTGACCTACGTCGTGCGCAGCCGTAACGCTGCAAACGCGCCCCTCTTCATCGAGCTCGACTACATGCGTTGCGTAACCGTAGGCGATATGGGAGACGGGGTTTTCCTTATCGGAGCCCATAGCGTCCGTCTTGCCCTCATATTCACCGAGGAAGCTGCGTCCTTCGAGCGCTTCGAGCGAACCGGCCTCGTCCATCGCCGCCTTGACAAGCTTTGCCGCGCGTACGGCGGCTTCGCCTGTAAAGAGCGTCTGCCGTGAGGCGGTGGTGTTGCCGGCATTCGGCGCGTCGGATGTATCCGGAACGTGGTAGACGATCTGCTCGAGCGCAAGCCCCGTGATCTCCTTGACGAACTGCGTTTGAATGGTGCCCATGCCTTGCCCGATGCACGCGGCGGAGGAATGCAAATGCAGCTTGCCGCGCAGCACCTCGATGCGGCATCGGCCAACATCCGGCACGCCGACGCCAAGCCCGCTGTTTTTGATTGCGCAGGCGATGCCGGCCTTGGGATTGCGCTCGATGACCGGGCGAACGGCGTCCAGCGTTTCGATCAGGGCGGTGGTTTCGTCCGCAATCTGGCCGTTTGGAAGTACTTGCCCCGGGCGGATGCCGTTGAGATAGCGGAATTCAAACGGCGTCATGCCAGTTTTCTCGGCAAGCTGGTTGAGATTACACTCTGTGGCGAAGCAGCTCTGCGTCACGCCAAAGCCTCGAAACGCGCCGCCCGGCGGATTGTTGGTGTAGTAGGCATAGCCCTCGATATCCACATTTTGATAGTTGTAAGGCCCCGCTGCGTGCGTGCATGCGCGCTGGAGCACCGGTCCGCCGAGGGATGCATATGCGCCGCTATCCGCGATGATGCGCGCGCGCATGGCGGTGAGCTTACCGGTTTCGTCGCAGGCGGTTGTGAAGTCCATCTCCATGGCGTGGCGCTTTGGGTGGACGAGCAGGCTGTCCGCGCGGGAAAAACGAACCTTGACCGGGCGCTTGAGCAGGTAGCAGGCGAGCGCTGCGTGGTGCTGCACGCTCATATCCTCCTTGCCGCCAAAGCCGCCGCCGACCATCATGGCGGTTACGCGCACCTGCTCTTGCGGCAGGCCGAGCATCATGGCGCACTCCTTGCGCGTTTGGTAGATGCCCTGGTCCCCGCTGTAGATATGCACGCCGTCGCCCTCCACCTCGGCCACCGCGCACTCCGGCTCCAAAAACGCATGATCGGTAAAGGGTACGCTGTAGTGATTCGTCACCACGTGCGCACTGTTTTTGATGACCTCGTCCGCATTGCCGCGCTTGACGCACTGGAAGGAGAGCAGGTTGTCCTTTCGCTCGAGATGGACGAGTTCGAAGCCGTCCTTGCGTGCGTCTTCGGCGGAGAGGATGGGGGTGAGCGGCTCATACGCCACTGCAACCGCCGCCTTACCCGCGTCGAGCGCGGCTTGATTTTCCGCCACGACGAGCGCCACCGCATCCCCGAGAAAATGCGTGATGCCGCCGACGGGGATCATCACGTCGTAATCCTGCACGAGGTGGCCGATCTTTTTGGCGCCGGGCACGTCCTGCGCTGTGAATACGGCGACAACGCCTTCGATCGCCTTTGCCGTGGCGGTATCGATGGAGAGCACCTTTGCGCGCGGATAGCCGCTGCGCACTGCGGAGCCGAGCAGCATGCCGGGCAGGTGGATGTCGTCCGCATACTGCGCGGCACCGAGCGTCTTGTCGACTGCCTCGATGCGGCGGATGCTGTCGCCGACAGTGCCGGGCAGTTCGGTCTTTGGCACCTCGGTGTTTTCACGCAGAAGTTTTGCCGCGAGCAAAACCGCGTCTTCGATCTTCTTATAGCCCGTACAGCGGCAGATGTTGTTTTTGATGGCCTCCTTCGCGTCCGCGCGCGTTGGATCGGGGTTTCTGTCGATCAGTCCCTTTGCGCTGATGACCATGCCGGGCGTGCAGAAGCCGCACTGCACCGCACCGCAGACGGCGAATGCGTAAGCGTAAACATCCTTTTCCCGCGGGCTGAGGCCCTCGACGGTTACGATAGACTTCCCATCGAGCTTGTCCGTCTGCTGAACGCAGGCCTTAGTGGGCTTGCCGTCTATGAGCACCATGCAGGTGCCGCAGGCGCCCTCGGAGCAGCCGTTTTTCACGCTGGTCAGCAGCATCGTGTCCCGCAGGAAAGGCAGCAGCTTTTGATTTTTTTCAACAGCAACCAGCTGTCCGTTGACGGTTAGAGTCGCCATGTAAATTCCTCCAGATGAACGCCGGAATTACGAGCGGCCGGCACCGCGAATCGACTCAGAGCAGATAGCTGTAGTCCCAGATGACCGCGTTGATGATCCGCTCGATGTCGGCGTCGATCTCGTTTGTGCCGAGTTTTACGGTGAAGACGGAGTCGAGCCGAAGCTTGATCTTGGCGCCGCCGAGCACGAAGAAGCCCTTGTTTTCGCTCTCGTCAAACTCCTTTTCGGTTGAGAAGAGCGTGAACTTCTCCTTGTAAGGCGCGCTGTCATAGGGGCAGAACACCGTGCAGTTGCCGCATTCGTTGCACATGCGGTCCACATGTATGATCTGCGGCATGTCCATGCCGTCTACGTCGATGGCGATATTGGCGCGGTTTGGGCAGACCTGCACGCAGCACTCGCAGATGGTTGAGCAGGCCAGGCAGCGTTCTGTCTCGCGCCCGGCGCTGTCGTAGACCGCGAGCGAGCCCTGCTTGAGCAGGCAGTTTCCCTGGCAGGCTTTCGCCTCCTCCGGCACGGTGACGGCATATTGGCCGACGATGACGTCCGCGACCTTTCGCGCATCTGCGATGGCTTCGACCACCGTAGCGGGGCCGCGGTTCGCATCGCCGATGACAAACACGTTTTTTTCGCTGGTTTCGAGCGTTTTCGGATCGACCTGCACCGCGCCGCGCTCCGTCAGCGCGATGCCGTTTTCGACAAAGTCGCTGGCCGAGATCTTTTCGCCGATGGCGGAGATGAGCAGCGAGCAGGGGATGGAGACCAGCTCGTCCGTTTCGACGGAGGAGAGCCTGCCGCTTGCGTCGGGCTTGCCGAGCACGCACTTTTTGCAGATGAGCTTGCCGTCCTTGAGCGCAACGGGGTTGAGCAGTTCGCGAAACACCACGCCGTCCTCAAGCGCAAGCTGCAGCTCTTCTTCGTCCGCAGGCATATAGCGCCGCGTGCGGCGGTAAACGATGCTGGCGGTTTCGACGCCACGGATGCGCTTTGCCGCGCGCGCCGCGTCCATGGCGGTGTTGCCGCCGCCTACGACGACCACGTGCGCGCCGACGTCGCCCAGCGTTTCGCACTTATACTGTTCGAGGAAATCGAGCACGTTCACGCTCTCTCCCTCGGCGAGCTTGAGGGAGCCGTGCGCCCATGCGCCTGTTGCGAAGACCACGTGCGTAAATCCACTCTTCTTCAGCTCCGCCACACTCGGCGCGGCGGTATCCGTCTGGATCTCCGCGCCCATGGCTTTGAGCAGGTCGACATCGCGGTCGATGCCATAGTCGCCGATGCGAAACCCCGGGATGACGTAGCGCACGATGCCGCCAAGCTGCGCGCGCTTTTCAAAGATGGTCACCTGTGCGCCCTGCCGGCCGAGCAGGTAGCCCATCGCCATGCCGGCGGGGCCGCCGCCGATGACGGCAACTTTCGCCTGCGATTTGCCTTCGGGTTTGAGCGAACCGATGACGCCGTCGAAGCCCTCGCGCGCGGCGAGCAGCTTTGCGTCGCGGATATGCACGTTCTCTTCGTAGAAGCCGCGCGTGCACTTCTCCGTGCAGCGGTGCGAGCAGATGCGGCCCGTAATGAACGGCAGCGGATTGCGCTCAAGGATGAGTCTGAGCGCCTCGGTATAGTTTCTCTCGCCCACAAGGCGAATGTATTCGGGGATATCCTGGTGGATCGGGCAGCCATGCTCACAGGGCGCGATGAAGCAGTTGGTCAGCGGCACCTTGCTTTTGATCTTGCGTACGGGCAGCGGCTTGACGGGCTTGAGATGCCGCTCGTTGGTGCGCGCCGCGTGTGCAAGATAGGCGACCTTGCCGACGGAGACGCCGTCGAACGGAACATACTCCTCCTTGACCAGCTTTTCCGCAATCTGCTTGGCGCGCTGGTAGCCGCCGGGCTTGAGCAGCGTAGTGGCGATGGTGATCGGCCAGATGCCCGCGTCGAAGAGCTCCGTGATGTTGTAAAAATCCGCGCCGCCGGAGAAGGAGAGGCGCATCCTGCCGTCAAATTCGCGGCTGATGCGGTGCGCCAGCTCGATGGTCAGCGGATAGAGTGAGCGCCCGCTCATGTACATCTCCGTGCCGGGCAGTTCGTCTCGCGCGATGCCGACAGGGAAGGTATTGGTCAACTTCAGGCCGAACTGCACGCCGTTTTCACAGGCGAGATCCAAAAGACGCTTGAACATGGGCACCGCGTCGCGGTACTGCAGGTCGTCGTTGAAGTGGAAATCGTCGAAGACGAGGTAGTCGTAGCCCATATCGTCCATCGTCTTGCGCGCAAATTGATACCCAAGCAGCGTCGGGTTGCACTTGACAAAGGTATTGAGTCCTTTTGTATGGATGAGATAGCTCGCAATGCGCTCGATCTCCTGCGGCGGGCAGCCGTGAAGAGTCGAAAGCGTGATGGAGGAGCAGATGTTCGGGGAGATGGCGTCGATATACTTCGCATCCACTTTGGTAAAGCGCGAGAGATTCTCCTTTGCCCAGGCGCGGCATTCCTCCCAGATCGGCGTTTCGGAGGCGTCCTTGAGCCCTTCGATGAAGCGATCGATCTTCTCGCTGGTGATACCCTCGAAGTTGTAGCCTACGCTCATGTTAAACATGAAGCCGTCCGGCCGGCCGAGGTCAAATTCCCAGCTCATCAGCTTGAGCGCAAACCATGCTTTGACGTATTCGTCAAACGCCTCCTGCACGCGAAGCTCGGTCGACCACTCGACGTTGTAGCATTCGTCCTCGGCGAGGATGCAGGGCTTGGAGACGGGCAGATCCTCGCCGTCGAGCGTCTGCACGGTCTTGAGCTCGAAGAAGCGGCATCCTGCATAGTAAGCCGCCACGAGATTCTGCGTCAGCTGCGTCTGCGGGCCCGCCGCGGGCCCGAACGGCGTCTCCAGATGCTCGCCGAAGAGGTCCAGCACCTTGCCTTCGGGCGCTGCGTACGGGCGGCGGATGCCAAATACGCTGCCCTGGCTGCGCTCCTCGAGAATCCAGTTCATCAACTCCGCAAAGGGGATGGGGGTCATACGGTCGGACATGGGACGCCTCCTTATACCTGAATCGTAGATTATATGGCGGCAGCCGTTCGGTTGCCGTTGCAACGCGCAAATGCCGGGGGTTGCCGCGCGGTCAGCCGTTGATGGATTTCCAGAGCTTGGCGGCGCTCCTGCGGCACTCCTGCATGACAACCTTCTCGTCTGCAACCAGCACCTTGCGATCCTTCATGAGCACCTTTCCGTTGCAGACGGTGGTGACCACGCTGCGCCCGTTCATGCCAAAGAGGATATGGCCGTTGACGTTTCCGGCGTCCATCGGCGTGAGCGGGTCGTAGTCGGTAACGATCACGTCCGCGTATGCGCCGGGGCTGAGCACGCCGAGCGGCCGGCGGAAATAGCGGCCGGCGATGCGCGGGTTGTTTTCAAACAGCATGGCCGGTATCTCGCCCCAGGCGACGGTTGGGTCGCAGAGATTGTGCTTGTGGATGATGTTGCCGACCTTGTAGCTTTCCAGCATGTCGTTGGTGTAGCCGTCGGTGCCAAGCCCGAGGAGGATCCCCTCGGCAAAGAGGCGGATCACCGGCCCGCAGCCGATCGCGTTGCCCATGTTCGACTCGGGGTTGTGCACCACCATCGTGTCCGTCTCGCGCAGCAGAGCCATCTCGGCAGGGCTTACGTGGACGCAGTGGATGGCCAGCGTCTTGTCGCCCAGTATGCCGTTTTCAAAGAGGCGCTCGACGATGCGCTTTCCGTATTTTTTCAGCGAGTCGATCTGATCGCCCGGCCCCTCCGCAACGTGGATGTGCGCGCCGGTGCTTTCCGGCGTGTGCGCTCTGCACAGCGCAAGCGTTTTGTCCGAGAGCGTAAACGCCGCGTGCAGACCCATCATGCCCTTGAGCATATCGCTCTCGTCCGCGTCGGCGCGCCGGATCATCCGCTCGTTTTCCAAAACGGCCTCCGTCATCTTTGCTTCGCCGTCGCGGTCGGAGACCTCATAGCAGAGGCTGGTGCGAACGCCGAGCTGCTTTGCCGCATCCGCGATCGTATCGAGGCTGCCGGGGATATCCAGATAGCTGGCGTGGTGGTCGAAGACCGTCGTCACGCCGTTTTTAATGCTGTCGATATAGACGGCCTGCGCGGAGAGGCTGTCGTTTTCCTTGGTGAGCAGGCGGTCGATCTTCCACCACATGCCCTCGAGGATGTCGTTGAAATCATGCGGGTCGTATCCTTTGATGGAGAGTCCCCGCGCAAACGCACTGTAGATGTGGTTATGCGTGTTGATCAGCCCCGGCATGATCACGCCGCCGTTTGCGTCGATCCACTCCGCCTGCGGATATTGGCGCCTCAGCGCTGCGGTTTCGCCAACGTCCGTAATGACGTTTCCGTCGATGGCGACGGCACCGTTTTCGATATACAAGCCATGGTCCCTCGTGATGAGGCGTCCGTTTCCGATTAACAGCATGGGTTCTTCTCCCTTCGCGATATGCAATTATATGTACAGAAAACTGCAGAATGACAGATACATTATACTATACCGTTTAAATCCGGCGCAATATCGGCGGAACATAATATACAAAAATATTTCGGGCACAATAATTTTGTTCAGCAAAAATTTTTTGCTGTACATTTCAGGGAATCCAATGTATGATGAATTGTGTCGCGCGACGTATCCGCCGCAAATAAAACGAGAAAATTACAATTGGAGTGTTCTTATGAAGCGTATTGCAGGCTATCGCTGTACAATTTGCGGAAAGGAATACCCGTTCGGTCCGGAGTTGATGACCTGCCCGTCTTGCGGAGAAAAGGGAATTCTGGATATCGTATACGACTATTCCGAGATCAAGTCCGTCTTTTCCAAAGAATCGCTCAAAAAAGACAACGACAACAGCATGTGGCGTTACCGCGCCCTGATGCCGATCTGCGGCGAAGGGCTTTCAGACTTTCTGCGCATCGGCTGGACGCCGCTGTACCGTTCGCTGCGGCTGGGGCGACAGCTCGGACTGGAGATGCTCTATATCAAGGACGACGGGCTGAATCCCACCGGCTCGCTCAAGGATCGCGCGAGCGGCGTCGCCGTCGCCAAGGCCATCGAGCTGGGCTATGACACGATCAGCTGCTCGTCCACCGGAAACGCCGCGAGCTCCTGCGCGGGCAACGCGGCGCGCATGGGGCTCAAGACGGTCATCTTCGTGCCGGAGCGCGCGCCGATCGGCAAGGTTGCGCAGCTGCTTATCTTCGGTGCGAATGTCGTCTCCGTCAAGGGGGATTACCGGCAGACGTTTGAGCTGAGTAAGGCCGCCATCGAAAAATGGGGGTTCTACAACCGCAACGCAGGCATCAACCCCGTGATGACGGAAGGGAAGAAGACCGTTGCGCTCGAGATCGCCGAGCAACTCGGCTGGAATCCGACGGACTGGGTCGCCGTATCGGTTGGAGACGGATGCACCATCGGCGGCGTATACAACGGCTTTTACGATTTGCTTCGGTTGGGAATGATCGACCGCATTCCGAAGATCCTCGGGGTGCAGTCCACGGGCTGCTGCCCGTTTGTGGATGCGCAGAGCCGCGGCGGCGCACTCGAACCTACGCCGGAGAATACGCTTGCGGACAGCATCGCCGTCGGCGTTCCGCGCAATCCCGTCAAGGCGCAGCGTGCGGTGACGGCGAGCAATGGTGCGTGGATCGCCGTTTCAGACGAGGACATACTGGACGCGATGCGCCTGCTCGGCAGAACAGAGGGCGTTTTCGGAGAACCTGCGGGCGTTACCGCAACGGCCGGCGTGAAAGCGGCAGTTGCCGGCGGCGTGATCAAACCGCACGAAAGCGTGACCGTCATTTCGACCGGAAGCGGCCTCAAGGACGTGAAAAACGCCATGCTTGCTGCGGGCGAACCCTTCAAGTGTGAGCCGGATATCCGTGCGCTGGAAGCCAGCGGAAGGATACGCTGAGCGCTATATATATTAAGTAATAACTTCTCTGCACGTATGTTCGTGCTGGTGTGAACGCAAAAAAATATATTCTTCCAAAAACTGAATACCCGTGCCGAATCAACCCGAACTCCGCCCATTTCCGGCGGATAAAACGCGAAGACTGCGGTGCGGGAGCGCATACGATTTGCGCATGGCGCAAAAATAGTTCGTAAAAAAGGTTGTTTCACCGAATGACAGGTGCTACAATAAATCAAAATTCAGTAGGAGGAAAACCATGAAAAAGATCATTGCTCTTCTGGCAGTCCTGACGATGGTGTTCTCTCTGGCCGCTTGCGCTACGTCTGCGCCTGCAACCGAGCCGGAAGCCACCGCCACCGAAGCGCCCGCCGCCGAAGCGACCGACACGGAAGCCACCGAGGCTCCCGCTGAGGAAGCGGCGTCCGCCGTTAAGATCGGTGTCATCCTCGTCCACGACGAGAACACAGGCTACGACGCCGCGCATATCGACGGCATCAAGGCCGCAGCGGAAGCCGTCGGTATTCCTGCCGACAGCATCATCTGGAAGTACAACATCGCGGAAGATGAGAGCTGCTATGATACGGCGATCGACCTCGTCGAGCAGGGCTGCACGTACATCTTCTCCGACAGCTACGGTCATCAGTCCTACATGCAGCTGGCCGCCTCCGAAAGCCCGGATGTGACCTTTGTCTCCATGACGGGTGACACCGCCGCCCTGAGCGGACTGGCGAACTTCAAAAATGCGTTCCCGCATACGTTTGAGTCGCGCTATGTCTCCGGCGTCGTCGCGGGCATGAAGCTCAAGGAGCTCATGGATGCCGGCACCGTTACCGACCCCTACATCGGCTATGTCGGCGCATATCCCTATGCGGAAGTGGTCAGCGGTTATACCGCGTTCTTCCTCGGCGTGCAGAGCATCGTTCCGGAAGCCCATATGGACGTGATCTACACCAACTCTTGGTATGACCCGACTGCGGAAGCCGAAGCGGCCAATGCCCTGATGGCCAAAGGCGCACACATCATCAGCCAGCATGCCGACTCCACCGGCGCGCCCGGCGCGGTGCAGGTCGCTCTGGATGCAGGCTCCGTCGTATACTGCGTCGGCTACAACATCGACATGCTTGCCGCCGCTCCGACCGCTGCGCTGACCTCTGCGCAGAACAACTGGAGCGTCTACTACACCTATGCCTTCAGCGCTGCCCTGGCGGGTGAAGACATCGCAACCGACTGGTCCGAAGGCTATGCGACCGGCGCGAACATGATTTCGCCGCTCGGCCCGAGCGTTGCCGCCGGCACTGCCGAGAAGGTAGCCGAAGTCGAAGCCGCCATCAAGGATGGCACGCTGAATATCTTTGACACCTCGAAATTCACCGTTGGCGGCGAAACCGTCACCACCTACCTCGCCATCGATACCGACGGCGACTACGTTGGCGATACCGGCGAAGCCATCGAGAACGGCATCTTCTACGAGTCCAAGCTCCGCAGTGCGCCGTACTTTGGCCTGCGCATCGACGGCATCACCGAGCTGAGCTAACAAAACGTCGCCGCAAGGCCGACGAAAGCAAAGGGGAGACGGGCTCCGTTTCCCCTTTGCCATACCGGTAGATAGCTCAATTGAGAGTGGCAGCGCCGCTCTCTTTGCGTATTGCGGAACCAATATTTATTATTTCTCTGCGAATGTTACGTTTTTATTTACATTGCGTTCACTCGTATGCTAAAATATTTTCAGCAAGTCTTAATCTAATATAGAAGGGGTCAAGCATGTGGATAGTTCAATAGTGATCCGAATGGTCGACATCACCAAGACCTTCGGTGAGGTGGTTGCGAACAACAAAGTTTGCCTGGACATCAAGCAAGGGGAGATCCTGTCCCTGCTCGGTGAGAACGGCAGCGGGAAGACCACGCTCATGAATATGCTGGCGGGCATCTATTTCCCCGACAGCGGCGAGATCACCATCAACGGTACACCCGTCGCCATCGCTTCTCCGAAGGACGCATTCGATCTGCACATCGGCATGATTCACCAGCATTTCAAGCTGGTAGACGTTTTAACAGCAGCGGAAAACATCATACTTGGTCTGAATGAAACGCCGATTGTCGATCTCAAGCGCGTGCGTGAGTCGGTCAAGCAGATCTGCGACCGATATGGTTTTGTCGTTGACCCTGATAAGAAAGTTTATGACATGTCGGTCTCCGAAAAGCAGACGCTCGAGATCGTCAAGGTGCTCTACCGCGGCGCGGACATTCTGATTCTCGATGAGCCGACGGCGGTGCTCACGCCGCAGGAGACGCAGAAGCTCTTCTGCGTCATGCGCAACATGAAGGACGACGGGAAGTCCATCATCATCATCACACACAAGCTGCACGAGGTGATGGAGATCTCCGACCGTGTCGCCGTGCTCCGCAAGGGAAAGTTCATCGGCGAGGTGCCGACGGCCGAGACCAACGCCATGAAGCTCACGGAGATGATGGTCGGCCGCGCCGTGTCGCTTGATATCGAGCGCTCGGAACCCGTGGATCCCCAGCCGCGCCTGATTGTCAAAAACCTCAACGTGTGCGATAAGGACGGCGTGGCGCGCCTTTGCGACGTGAACTTCACCGCATATAGCGGCGAGATTCTCGGTGTGGCCGGCATTTCCGGCAGCGGGCAGAAAGAGCTGCTGGAGGCGATCGCCGGCCTGCAGAACTGCCGCGATTGCAGCACGATCGAATTCATCGCGGATGATGGGGAGAAGAAGCTGATCTCCGGGATGCATCCGCTCGATATCAAACGTCTCGGCGTAGCGCTTGCGTTTGTACCCGAGGATCGTCTCGGCATGGGCCTTGTCGGCAGCATGAACCTGACGGACAACATGATGCTGCGCAGCTATCGCGATGGCAAAGGACCGATTGCCAACCGCAAGGCGCCCAAGAAGTTGGCCGAAACCGTGGTGCGCGAGTTGGAGGTCGTTACGCCTGGCCTCAACACCCCCGTGCGCAGGCTCTCTGGCGGAAACGTGCAGAAAGTGCTCGTCGGCCGCGAGATCGCCCTGCAACCCAAGCTGCTCATGTCCGCCTATGCGGTGCGCGGACTGGATATCAACACATCTTACAACATCTATCATCTTTTGAGCGAACAGAAAAAGCGGGGGGCGTCCGTCATCTTCGTAGGCGAGGATCTGGATGTGTTGCTGGAGCTGTGCGACCGGATTATGGTGCTCTGTTCGGGTTGCGTAAACGACATCGTCGATGCGCGCACAACCACAAAAGACGAGGTCGGATACCTGATGACCTATTTGAAGGAAGGAGCGGCAAACCATGCGTAAAGAAAAAGCCCTTCATCACGAGCCGTTTATCCGCATGGCAAAACGGGATGGCGTACCCCTGTGGAAATCGCTGGGGATCCGCCTGATCGGGCTCACGCTGGCGCTGATCGTCTGCGCAGTCATCATCTACGCACTCACCAAGCTCAACCCGCTGAAGGTGTATGCGGCGATGTTTAAGGGCGCGTTTGGAACCAACAAGCGCCTCTGGGTGACCATCCGCGATATCATGATGCTGCTCTGCATCGCCGTTGGCCTTGCGCCCGCATTCAAGATGCGCTTTTGGAATATCGGCGCGGAGGGGCAGATCCTCGCCGGCGGTATTGCGGCGGCGGCATGCATGATCTATCTGGGCAAGACGATGCCTACACTGCCGTTGCTGGTGATCATGTTTCTGTTCAGCTCTGTTGCAGGCGGTATCTGGGGCACGATCCCTGCGATTTTCAAAGCGCGCTGGAATGCAAACGAAACGCTCTTTACGCTGATGATGAACTACATTGCCATCCAGTTGACGAGCTTTTTTGTGGCCAAGTGGGAAAATCCGTTTGGCTCCAACACGGTCGGCATCATCAATACAACGACGAAAGCCGGCTGGTTCCCTTCCGTATTTGGGCAGATGTATACGCTCAACGTGATCATCGTGTTGATTCTTACGGTGCTGATGTATCTCTACCTGCGCTACAGCAAGCACGGGTATGAAATTGCCGTGGTTGGCGAGAGCGAAAACACTGCGCGCTATGCCGCGATCAATGTCAGGACAGTCGTGATCCGCACCATGGCTATCTCTGGCGCGATCTGCGGCATCGCAGGATTCATCGCGGTTGCGGGAGCGAGCCACACGATCTCAACCAGTACGGCTGGCGGACGCGGCTTTACCGCGATCATCGTAGCCTGGCTGGCGCAGTTCAATACGTTCATCATGATCGGGATATCCTCCCTGATGGTTTTTCTGCAGAAGGGCGCGATCGAGATCGCATCCCAATTTGATCTAAACGACTTTGTCTCCGAAATGATCACGGGCATCATCCTGTTTTTCATCCTCGGCAGCGAGTTCTTTATCAACTACAAAGTCCGTTTCCGTGGCGGAAAGAAGGAGGCAGGCAAATGACGCAGATCATCTCCTTGATTCAAGCGGCCGTCGTGTTTGGAACGGTCATCATGTTTGGCGCGATCGGCGAAATTCTGGCGGAAAAATCGGGCAATCTCAACCTCGGTGTGCCGGGCATCATGTATCTCGGCGGCATCGCGGGGCTGATCGCCGCGTTTCTCTATGAGGGAAATGCAGCAAATCCGATCCCGTTTGTATCTCTTTTGCTCACGCTTGCCGCCTCGTTTTTTGTGGCGATGCTTGGCGGGCTGATCTACGCAGTGCTGACCATAACGCTGCGCGCGAACCAAAACGTGACCGGCCTCACGCTGACCATCTTCGGCGGCGGCATCGCCAACCTCTTTGGCGGAACGCTCAACAAGATGGCAGGCGGCGTCGGCCAGATCTCCGTTGCATTGACGAGTGGTGCGTTTCGAACGACGATTCCGGGCCTTTCCAATCTTGGCGCGGTAGGAAAGATCTTCTTCTCCTACGGGTTTATGGCGTACCTTGCGGTCATCCTTGCATTTGTGGTCGGTTGGGTGATCAGCAAAACCAGCGTAGGCCTCAATCTGCGCGCGGTCGGAGAGAATCCTGCAACGGCGGATGCAGCCGGTATCAGCGTTACGAAGTATAAGTATTTCGCGACCTGTATCGGTGCGGGCATATCGGGATTCGGTGGCCTGTATTACACGATGGACTACATCAAGGGCACCTGGTCGACCGACGGCAGCATCGAAAAGCTCGGCTGGCTCGCGGTTGCGTTGGTTATCTTCGCAACATGGAAACCAAAGCGCGCCATCTGGGGCAGCTATCTCTTCGGCGCGCTATTTTGGCTCTTCTTCTACATCCCGGGGCTGACGCGCAGTTCGCAGGAGATCTTCAAGATGCTTCCGTATCTGGCCACGCTGTTTGTGCTGATCATGGTGGCATTGCGTAAAAAGCGCGAGGATCAGCCGCCGCACAGTCTCGGTATCGCATACTTCCGCGAGGAGCGCTAGCGCATCGTTTTCGGAAACCGTATCCATCTTGCCCCTGTGCCGGCGCCGGCGCGGGGGCTTTTCATGATTCGAAGTCTGTGTAAACATATATATAGAAATATATTTATGATTCCTTAAATTTTTAGAGAATTCTTTATTGAATTGCGCTTTGCGCAAGGATATAATGTTATTGGACAGTCAATTTTCCTCATCTTCAGAAAAATCAATTAGGAGCGTGTGGTATGAAATACGATCGTATCTACAATTTTTCAGCGGGACCCGCTACGATGCCTGTTGAGGTACTCGAAGAAGTTGCGGCAGAGATGCTCAACTACAAGGGCAGCGGCATGTGCGTCATGGAGATGTCGCACCGCTCGAAGGTGTACCAGACCATCATCGACGAGGCCGAGGCGGATCTGCGCGAGTTGATGAACATCCCGGATAACTACAAGGTGCTTTTCATCCAAGGCGGCGCGACGCTGCAGTTTGCCATGATTCCGGCAAACCTGATGAAAAACGGCGTTGCGGACTACATCGTCACCGGCGCTTGGTCGAAGAAAGCCGCCGACGAGGCGAAGCGCTACGGCAAGGTCAACGTCGTCGCCACCAGCAAGGACAAAAACTTCAGCTATGTTCCGGACGTGAGCGATCTGCCCATCAGCGAGGACGCGGACTATGTCTACATCTGCGAAAACGAGACCATCCACGGAACGACCTATGCGGAGCTGCCAAACACGAAGGGGAAGACCCTTGTTTCCGACCAGTCCTCCATGTTTCTGAGCAAGCCCTGCAATGTCAGCGACTACGGGCTGATTTACGCAGGGGTACAGAAAAACGTTGGCCCTGCGGGGATGGTAGTGGTCATCATCCGCGAAGACCTGATCCGTGAAGACCTTCCGGAGTGGGTGCCGACCTATATGCGCTACGACATCCACGCGGCAAACGGCTCCATGTACAACACGCCGAACTGCTGGGCGATCTACGTCTGCGGCAAGGTCTTCAAATATCTCAAGAAGATCGGCGGGCTCTCCGCTATGCAGGCGATCAACGAGGACAAGGCAAAGGTGCTTTACGATTTCCTCGACGAAAGCAATATGTTCCGCGGTACGGTTGAAAAGAGATACCGCTCGCGCATGAACGTCCCGTTTGTCACGGGGGATGACGCGCTAGACGCAAAGGTCGTTGCCGCTACGAAAGCCGCCGGATATGACAACCTCAAGGGCCATAAGAGCGTCGGCGGACTGCGCGCATCCATCTACAACGCCATGCCGAAGGACGGCGTGGTCGCGCTTGTGGACTTCCTTCGGAAGTTTGAAGCCGAGAACCGGTAACGCAGAAAGCGGAAGGAGAATACGCTATGATTAAGATTCTTGCCAGCGACGGCATGGAAAAGGGCGCGATTGCCGCGCTCACGGCAAAGGGCTGCCAGGTGGACGTAAAGTTCTACGACCCGGATGCGCTCTGTGAAGCCGTTAAGGACTACGACGTGCTCGTTGTGCGCAGTACAACCAAGGTGCGCGAACCGCAGATCAACGCCGCCTGCATGACCGGTAAGCTCAAGCTCGTCATTCGCGCGGGCGTTGGCATCGACAATATCGATAAGGTCTGCGCCGAAGGCCGCGGCATCTCCGTTTGCAACACGCCGAAAGCCAGCTCGGATGCGGTCGCAGAACTTGCGCTGGGGCATATGTTTTCCTGCGCGCGCTTCATCTCCGCCGCGGGCTACTCTATGCGCGAGGGGAAATGGGAGAAAAAGGCATACGAGGGCATCGAGCTTTCCGGCAAGACGGTCGGTATCGTCGGGTACGGCCGCATCGGGCAGGCACTCGGCCGCCGCTGTCAGGCGCTGGGCATGAATGTGCTGGCCTACGACATCTACAAGGTGCCTGAGCTGGAGTGCGAGACCATGCGCTATGCCGAGATGGACGAGCTGCTCAAAACCTCGGATATCATCTCGCTGCACGTGCCTTCGCTGCCCGGCCAGCCGCTGGTCAGCCGTGAGACGCTCGCGCAGATGAAGGACGGCGTGATCATCATCAACACCTCGCGCGGCACCAATGTCGACGAAGAGGCGCTTCTCGAGGCGCTTGAGAGCGGCAAGGTCTATGCCGCGGGGCTGGATGTATTCGCCGAGGAGCCGAGCAAGAACGAAACGCTCTACAAGCACCCGCGCGTGAGCAGCACTCCGCATATCGGCGCCTCTACCAAAGAAGCGCAGGCGCGCATCGGCGCGGAGATCGTGGATCTGATCACAAAGGCATTCAACCTGTAAAAGCAGAAGCGCACGCAAATCGCGCCCTCCGGCCGCACGGCCGGAGGGCGTCTTGTGCAGGTGCGCTATTGGGAGCACATTTTCAAACGAAACACAAGATATAGAATCGTATTGCACGATTAAGCACCATATTTTGTATCTAAATCTCATATAATTTATGAAATATTTCTGAACAAAGAACATGTTTATACAGGTTATGCATCGCGTATGCAAAATGACGCATTTCACACTACTTACAAGAAACGTAAATCGCGGCGTACTTTACACCATTTTGATCTTTGGCTCTTTTTTTCAAAGAATTGTCCACAGTCTATCCACTGAATATATCAATATTTAGTATGCAAGATCATCACTTGACACAAAATATGGAGGCGGCTAAACTGATATTGCACACCAAATCTGGGGAGGGCAAAAAGACATGTTTCAGCAGATCATCAAGCGTGACGGACATCAGGAAGCGTTTGATCGCCTCAAGATAAAGAACGCCATCTGGAAGGCCGCGCAGGCCGTCAACGGCACCGACGAGGCGCGCTCGGAGGCGCTGGCGGACGAGGTCGTCCGTCTGGCCGAGGCGCGCTACGGCGATACCACGCCGGATGTGGAGGGCATTCAGGATCTCGTGGAGAAGGTGCTCATCGAGGCGGGCACGCAAGGACGGCGAAGGCGTATATCCTCTATCGCGAGAAACGGCGCGGCACGCGCGAAATCAACGCGCTTATCGGCGCCACCATCGATATGTTTGGCGACTATCTCAACGACCGTGACTGGGGCGTAAAGGAAAACGCAAACATGCAGCGCAGCGTCAACGGGCTCAACAACTATGTCCGTGAAGCGTTCACCAAGAAATACTGGCTCTATGAAATCTATCCCATCGATGTGTGCAAGGCGCACGAGAGCGGAGACGCGCATATCCACGACCTTGGCTTTTTCGGCCCCTACTGCGCGGGCTGGGATCTTCGTCAGCTGCTTTCCGACGGGTTCGGCGGTGTGGACGGCAAGGTGGAGAGTAAGCCCGCAAAGCATCTGCGTTCGTTTTTGGGCCAGATCGTCAACTCCACCTTCACAACCCAGGGCGAGACCGCGGGGGCGCAGGCTTGGAGTTCGTTTGACACCTATTGCGCGCCGTTTGTCTACTACGATAACATGACGTTTGAGCAGGTCTGCCAGTGCCTGCAGGAGTTCGTTTTCAACATCAACGTGCCTACGCGCGTGGGCTTCCAGTGCCCGTTTTCCAACCTGACGTTCGACATTCGCGTGCCATCCACGCTCAAGGACGAGCCGGCGCTCGTCGGCGGAAAAATGATGGACAAAACCTACGGCGAATTCCAGGAACAGATGGACCTGTTTAACCGCGCGTTTTGCAAGGTCATGCTCGAGGGCGACGCAAAGGGACGCGTGTTCACCTTTCCGATTCCGACGATCAACATCACAAAAGACTTCGACTGGTCGAGCCCGGTGGTGGATGATTTTATGCGCATCACCTGCAAATACGGCATCCCGTATTTTGCCAACTACGTCAACTCCGACCTCTCTCCGGAGGACGCCGTCTCCATGTGTTGCCGTCTCCGGCTGGACAAGCGCGAGTTGAGAAAGCGCGGCGGCGGGCTCTTTGGCAGCAATCCCATGACCGGCAGCATCGGCGTATACAGCATCAACCTGCCGCGCATCGGCTACCTCGCCAAGTCAAAAGAGGACTTTTTCGAGCGCCTGGAGAAGATCGCAACGCTCGGCAAGGTGAGCCTCGAAATCAAACGCAAGATCATCGAGAAGCAATCCGAACAGGGGCTCTATCCGTATTCCTCCACCTACCTGCGCAATGTCAAGGCGCATACGGGCGAATACTGGACGAATCACTTCAACACCATCGGCCTCGTGGGCATGAACGAGTGCTGCCTCAACTTCATCGGCAAGGATGTCGGCAGCCCTGAGGGCCTTGCATTTTCGCTGGAGATCATGCACTTCTTGCGCAAGCTCATGATCGAGTTCCAGGAGGAAACGGGGCATAGCTACAACCTCGAGGCAACGCCCGCGGAGGGCACGAGCTACCGCCTAGCCAAGATCGACCATGAAAAATATCCGGGTATCATGCAGAGCGGCATCGACGAACCGATGTACACCAACTCCTCGCAGCTGCCTGTCGGCTATACGGACGACGTATTCGAGTGCTGCGATCTGCAGGATGAGCTCCAGTCGCTCTACACCGGCGGCACGGTGCAGCATCTCTACATCGGCGAGCGCATTGAGGACATCGAGACCGCAAAGTCGCTCATCCAGCGCGTGTTCAATAAATACAAGATGCCGTATATCTCCATCACGCCGACGTTCTCCATCTGCAAGGACCACGGCTATATTCCCGGCGAGCATTTCAACTGCCCGACCTGCGGACAAAAGGCGGAGGTATGGTCCCGTGTAGTCGGCTATCTGCGGCCCGTGCAGAACTACAACCCGGGTAAGAAGGAAGAGTATATGATGCGCAAGAAGTTTGTCATCTGACGGCTCATCCCGCGCAAAGACCATAGGAACACTTGCCGCTTTGTTGGAGATGTGCCGTCATCCGCGCATCTCCAACTTTTTCGCTTGATTGCTTGCCGCCATATGAGGCGGCGGAGAAAGGAGGGAAACGCATGTTGATCGCCGGCTTTCAAAAGACTTCATTCGTCGATTATCCGGGTCAGCCCTGCGCGGTGGTGTTTACGCCTTACTGCAACATGGACTGCGTTTACTGTCACAATGCGCATATCATCAGGCGCGACGCGCCGCTGATGGCGGAGGAACCGGTGCTGGAATACCTGGAAAAACGCGCGGGGTTGCTCGGCGCGGTCGTGATCTCCGGCGGAGAGCCGACGCTGCAGCAAAACCTGGAGGCGTTTATTCTGCGCGTACGCACCTTCGGCTATTTGATCAAACTCGACACAAACGGAACCAAGCCGCAGGTATTGCTCTCCCTGCTCAATAAGAACCTGCTGGATTATATCGCGATGGACGTCAAAGCGCCCGCGGAAAAATATGATGAAATCACGCGTTCACACGTGGATATGGACGCGATTCGCCGCAGCATCACGCTGATTCGCAACAGCGGCGTTGCGCACGAGTTTCGGCTTACGTTTGCGCCTGAACTAACGCCGGGGGACGCGCTGGAAACCGCGCGGATGGTCAAGGGATGCGACCGCTTCTATCTGCAGCAATACCGCCCGCGAAACGAGCAGGATCTGCCGGCACACGCGCCGGCGGAAGTGCTGCGCACGGGTGAGGCCATCGCGCGGGAAATCAGCAACTGCACGGTACGCGGGTTGGGGCCGGAGCAGTAGCGCGCCGTAGGATCGTGTGCTTTCGCAAAGGGATGCAAATCAACCGACAAAAAGCGCAAATACACAGTAACGTCACATTTGAGATGTTTGAACTGTGCGAAGGAATCGATTATAATAGCAATTATGAAACGGAAATATGCTTGGAAGAAATATGCGCTCCTGCTTGTGAGTCTCGTACTCGCGCTGGGAGTTGGCGCCTGCTCACAGGTGCTCGAAACGCTTGACAGCGCGGCGGATGTGGTTGCGACAGAGGCGCCGAGTCCGACGCCTGAACCCGTCATCACCCTTGGTGATGCGATGACCATACCGCCCGAGCAGGTGGAAGCGGTTCCGGATGGATATACGCGCGTGGAGACGGAGGATCCGGCGCTCGCGCTGTATGCGTTCACAGATGGCGACGGCACGACGCAGTACCGCGTTTACGGCGGATATGTCGAGTATGCCGACGGCGTGGCGCGGCAGACGATTCAGGGATTCTATCCGTCCGATGAAACGGGCGCCATACTGGCCGAAGCCGAGGCGTTTGTCGACACGGCGGCGGAATCGTTCGGCGTTTGCGACATCACGCCGCTGCCGGACACCA
>JAEWQH010000042.1 GCA_023399275.1 Bacillota bacterium | reverse complement strand
CTGGATTTTTCAACTGCATTGATTTCGAATTCGTCGGTCTCGAAGAACTAATTAAATTATGGGACTCAACAAGGAACTCTATAACCGCTATTATGCCAGCTCTCCAAATTGCACCATATCCAGAAATGCAAGGAATATCTGAGGCGTATGTCGCCATCGTCCCAGCCAGAACTTTTGTAAAAGAAGTATTATTAGATAGTGAATTAAAAATAAAAATGCACATTTTCGAAGATAATGTTCGCGCTTATCTTGGGAAAGACAATCCTGTGAACAGGCAGATCGAAAAGACACTCAAAGATCAAAAGCTAAAAGACAAGTTTGCGATATACAATAATGGCATTACTATAATTTCACCCGAAGTAAAAGTTCAAAACAGTAAAATTTCTCTCGAAAATTATCAGATCGTAAACGGTTGCCAGACCAGCAATGTTTTATTCCAAAACTTTGAACATCTTACTGACGATTCTACTCTAACTGTTAAGGTTATTGAAGCGGTTGATCCAGATGTTATTGCTGATGTGGTTCGGGCTACGAATAGTCAAAGCAAAGTTGACGAGACGCAATTTTTATCTTTTACATCATTAATCCGGAGACTCGAGAGATACTTTGAGGCAACTGAAGATAAGCCTGGAACAGAAACGAAATTATACTTTGAGCGTCGAATCGGTCAGTTCAAAAATATAGATATACCGAAACGTCGCATCTTTACTATCACGGAGACGTGCCGGGCTGTTGGTGCCATGTTTTTTCAGAAACCCGAGTTGGCATATAGATATCCGACAAAAATGATAAGCGATCTGTATGACAAGATGGTTGCTGAAAAGAATAAAGAAGTTATATATTACGCCAGTGCTGTTGCTCTATATCGTTTCAAGTTACTAACCAGTAACGGAAAAATTCAGAATAAGTATTCGATATATAAATGGCACATTCTAATGATCCTGCCGTTTATTATCAACGAAAAATCTATACCATCCATACAGAACAAAAAAATCGAATCCTATAGCGCGAAGATTGTTTCAGTTTGTAGTCAGCCAGACGATCAGTGCTTAGAAAAATTTAAAAAAGCAACTGAAGTCCTAGATGCGGTCGGTTTAAAAGCCACGAGAGATGAAATCCGATCAGCAGCTTACACGCAGACAATAATGAGGTATTGTCAAGAACATCTCAATAAAACGTGAGCAATTAAGTGTAGGATTGTCAAACATGTTGGACCGAGAAGGCAGCGAGCGCGAAGATTTCCCTGGGGGAATGTCAGCGAGAGGACGCATGGGAAATTGTTGGAGCGGATTTGGTGAGCAGCGAGCTGTTCACCAAATCCGGTGAGGGAGTAGAAGCGGCGGGAGCCGTAGAAACGTTTCTAATCCTCCCTGCGGCTGCGTTCGACCTTGCCGTTGTGCCTTGGGTGTAGGGCCGTTAAGCATGTGGTGAATGCCCAGGGCGGCAGCGGTGCCTAAAAGAGCGTATGGATTCGCACTATTAAGGGGAGAAGCGGTTGGTGAGTTCAAAACCGTTGTCGGTCTGCACACACTGGATCTGTACGCCCCGGCGCTTGAACTATTCGACCTTACGGGTCAGGAAATCGGCTGAGGAATAGGTGCTCTGCTCGGGGTAGGCCCCCTGACAACAGATCCAGCTGCACTCGTCGATGGCAGTGTTCTGAAAAGCAGCAGTTCCGGTTCCGAGATACAGGCGCGGGTCACCACTTTCACGTCGATCTGCACGCGCTGCCCTGGATAGAGCATTTGCTCGTAGGGCTTTTACTTGTGGATCGGCGATTCTTTTTTTTACGAGGAGCTACACGGCCTTCGCATGACGCGGAACAGGCTTTTAGGCCGGAATCTCAAGGCGTTGATCCCCTTACATTGCGATTCTATGTCTCTTGCAATGTTCTGGCAGATTCATAACAACTGTATCATGCTGCAGGCTGGGGAGCGGAGAGAAGATCTCGGGTACGCAGGTAATATTCTTAGGCAATATGCAATATCCAATATCCGTTCTTGCATTCTCTACTACATGTAGTGGTTGCGGCTTTTTGGCCCTTTTTCAATAGTTGTATTTGCGTTGCAAAGAAAATCGCCCGTCTCGGCTATTTTGTGTAATATGCATAGAAAAACCGCCTGAAATCGGCTGATTTCAGGCGGATTTTTGGTCGAGGTGACAGGATTTGAACCTGCGGCCTTTTGGTCCCGAACCAAACGCGCTACCAAACTGCGCTACACCTCGTCATGGAGCCAATGAAGGGACTCGAACCCTTGACCTGCGGTTTACGAAACCGCTGCTCTACCGGCTGAGCTACATTGGCAAACGGCGCACCGGGAATGCGCCGATGGTGGGTCATCAGGGACTCGAACCCTGGACACCCTGATTAAGAGTCAGGTGCTCTACCAACTGAGCTAATAACCCTAGTTTCGCGGCCGATCGAGCGGTCTCACGGGTTCTAATTCTACTACGGATAAGAGAATTTGTCAAGCTGTTCCCAGCAGAAAACTTTCGATGGGGTCTGTAAATTATTGCGACGCGCGATTGAGGTTTGTCGCAGGCACTGTTATAATTAATTTGGAGGGATTTTCCATCCGGAAGGAGTTTGCCCATGAAACGCGTTCTCGCGAGCCTGCTTCTGCTTTCGCTGCTTTTCATTCTATCGACGGCGCCGGCACAGGCGATGCCGCTTTCTCCAAAGGCCACCGTCAACCGCAGTATGCCCTATTACCTGGTGGTGGACATCACCAATCAGTATGTGACGGCGTACCGAAGCGATACGGACAGGCTCGCGCGCCGGATGATCTGCTCTTCCGGCAAGCGCAGCGGCACGACGCCGACGGGAACCTTTCGGCTGCTCAGCGATGCGGTGGCTCCATGGGTCGCGTTCGAACACTGCTACATTCGCTACGGCAAGCGAATCACCGGGCATATTTGGTTTCACTCCATCCTGTACTCCCGGCGCAGCACCTCCTCGCTGATCTACGATTCGCTGAACCGCCTGGGCTCTGCCGCCTCCGCCGGCTGCATCCGTCTGACGCCGGTGGACGCCCAGTGGATCAGCTATAACTGCAAAAAAGGCACCACGGTCCGCATTATC
>JAEWQH010000013.1 GCA_023399275.1 Bacillota bacterium | reverse complement strand
TCCAGGCCGTCCGCGACATCTCATTCTCCGTGGAGGACGGCGAGATCGTCTCGCTGATCGGCGCAAACGGGGCTGGAAAATCGACCATCCTCAAGACGGTCTCCGGCCTGCTGCACTCCAAGACGGGCGATATTCTCTTTCAGCAGAAAAGCATCAAGTCCGTCGCACCGCACAGGATCGTGGAGCTGGGCATCGCGCACGTGCCGGAAGGCCGGCGCGTGTTCTCGCAGATGAGTGTGGAGGAAAACCTCGAGATGGGTGCGTTCACCGCGCCGCGCGGCACGCTGGAGGATTCGCTCTGCGGGGTCTACGAGCGCTTCCCGCGGCTGAAAGAGCGCAGAAAGCAGGTCGCGGGGACGCTCTCCGGCGGCGAGCAGCAGATGCTCGCTATGGGGCGCGCGCTGATGTCCCGCCCAAAGCTGATGATGCTCGACGAGCCGTCGATGGGCCTCGCGCCCATCCTCGTGGAGCAGATCTTCGACATCATCCTCGAGCTCAACAAGGCCGGCACGACGATTCTGCTCGTCGAGCAAAATGCGCTCATGGCGCTCTCCATCGCCAACCGCGGCTATGTGCTGGAGACAGGGCAGATCGTGCTCCATGCGCCCGCGGACGAACTGCTGGCCAACGACGCCGTGAAGGAGGCATACCTCGGCGGCTGAACCAGCCAAAGCGAAGGTTACGCGCATTCCACCGCATCGCAAAGCACCGGATGCCGGCTCACGGGCCACGCATCCGGTGCTTATTCCATCCGCCCTGGTGGCGGCGTAAGTTTCCTCTGCCGAACTATGCCTTCTCCGGTTCGCCGAGCCGATTGCCGGCTTGCTCGATGACGTTGACGATCGGCACGTAGCCCGTGCAGCGGCAGACGTTGCCCGCGATCGCCTCGCGGATCTCCTCCCGCGTCGGGTGCGGATTTTTGCGCAGCAGCGCGTAGGCGCTCATGATGAAGCCCGGCGTGCAAAAGCCGCACTGCACTGCATCGCCTTCCACAAAGCAATCTTGCAGCATGCGCCCGATGAGCGTCTCGCTCATGCCCTCGATGGTCAATATCTCTGCCCCCTGCATCTGCCCCGCCGTCACCAGGCAGCTCGCGACCGGATCCCCGTTTAGGATGACGGTGCACGCGCCGCATTCGCCGACCGCACAGCCCTCCTTGGTACCCATCAGGCCCAAATCGCCACGCAGCACATCCAGCATCCGCTTGCCGGGCTCCGTCTCCAGGCAGGTCGTTGCTCCGTTGAGCGTAAAGCGCAATGCGATCTTCTTCATGCTTCGTTCCCTCCCAGCAGATCGTTCAAAATCCGCCGCACCATCTTGTTGCAAACGGGCTGCTTGTAGGCGGTGGACGGCCGTATGCCCGCAATCAGCGGTATCTTGCCCGAAAGCGCGGCCGCAACGTCCGCGATGTCCGCCTGCGACGGCTTTTTACCGGTCAGCATCGCATCCACGTCTGCAAACAGCATGGGCTTGGGGAAAGTCGCGCCCATCGTCATGTGAAACTTGCCGACCACGCCGCCCTCGTCCAGCCGCAGCAGCGTCGCGATCGTCATGCGCGAGATCGAGAGCGCTTTCCTGCGTCCAAGCTTGTAGAAGTGAAACCGCGTTCCGGCCGGCTCCCTGCGGATCCAGACCCGTGTGATCAGGTCGCGCTCGCCCAACGTGGTGCGGTAGGGTTTGTCTATGACCTCCCCCAACGGAAGTCTGCGCACCGCACCAAGCCGGTTGATCTCCACCTCCGCCTCCAGCACGCTCAGCGCCGCGAGCGAATCCGCCGCAGGGGATGCGTTTGCGATATTGCCGCCGATGGTCGCATGATTTCGAATCTGCGGCGACCCCACCGTCCGGCAGGCGTCCGCCAGCACGGCGGCCTCTTTGCCGATCAGCGGCGAACGCTCGATCTGCGCGTGCGTCACGCCTGCGCCGATGGCGATCCAGTCCGGCTCCGCCTCGATGCGGCAGAGCTCCGCAAGGCCGTAGATGTCGATCACGGTCTTGTCCCGATAGGGCTTCCCTTCGCGCGCGTTGACGAGCAGGTCCGTCCCTCCAGCAAGCAGCTTGACGCCGCCTTCGGCGCAGGACAGCGCCTCCACCGCCTCCTGCAGCGAGGTCGCTTTGATGTAATCGCGACAATCCATCATGACTCCCCTCCCTCTATCGACCGAATCGCGGCAAACACCCGATCGAGGTCCGCCGGCAGCTCCCGTATGAGCCCCGCGCAGCCAAGCGCGTGGTTTACCGCGCAAACCACCGCCGCGGCGCCGGGTTCCGTTGCCGGTTCGCCGAGCGATCGGCCGCCAAACGCGCTGCGCGGGTCGTGGTGCTCGTCAAGAATCGGCACGTTGCCGTCCGGCACATCCAGCACCGTAGGAATCAAGTAGTCTTCAAAGTTCAGGTTTTTCAGCGCACTCGTCTTTGCGCTGTGGCCCAGATCCTCGATCAGCGCCATGCCCTGCGCCATCGCGAGGCCGCCGTAGATCTGCCCCTTTGCCATGGCGGGATTGATCGCGCGGCCCATATCGTGGCAGCCGACCATTTGGATCACCTCCACGCCGCCGGTATCCATATCCACCTCCACCTCCGCCGCGTGGCAGGAATAGGTGTAGGTGTAAAACGGCTCGCCGTATCCCTTCTCTTCGTCCCAGTCAAGCTTCGGCACGACATAGGTGCCGACCGCAATCGGCGTTTCGCAAAGCGCATAGCAGATCTTGGCCGCCTCGCCGAAGGAGATATCCACATCCGCAAACCGGACGCGGTCCTGTCCAAACACGATATCCTCGGCGGGCTTGCCAAAGTGGCGCGCAAGCGCGCGCGCCATGATCGCGTGCACACGCATGCTCGCGTCCTTGAGCGCCCCGCCGCCGAGCAGCGTGCTGCGCGAGGCGATGCATGCGCCGGTCGCCGGCGCGCGCGATGTGTCGGTGTGCCCCAGGCAGATGCGCTCAAACGCAACCCCCATCCCCTCCGCCACCATCTGGGACTGGCAGGTGCGAAGCCCCTGCCCCAGTTCCGTCAGGCCAAGGTCTACGTTTACACTCCCGTCTTCCAGCACCTCGATGAATGCGCGCGCTGCGTCGAAGCCGTTTCCGTCCGCGCCGATGCTCGCGCCGCGCATGCTCACCGCGATACCGACCCCTCTTCGAAGCCTGCGGCCATCCCCGTTCCGGGCGGAATACAGGGCATATTTTCGATCAAACTCCAGTTCGGCCGCCGCTTTTTCCATGACGGAGCGGATGCTGACTTCGTGGAAATCCAGCCGATGCCCGCAGGGACTGACGTCCCCGTTTTCCAGCAGGTTTTTCCTCCGCAGTTCGGCAGGGGTCAGGTTCAGCTTCTGCGCAAGCTCGTCCATGGCGTTCTCCATGGCGAAGATCGCCTGCGGCGTGCCAAAGCCGCGCATGGATCCGGTGTGCACGTTGTTGGTGAGCACGCTCGTTGCGTTGTAGTCCACATTTGCAACGCGGTACGGTCCGGGTCCAAGCGTCGCCGTCTTGTACATGACGGGCGGGGACATGTTGATATACGCGCCCGCATCGCCGATGGCTTCCACCTTTATGGCGCAGAGCGTTCCGTCCCTCTTTGCGCCGAGGCGGATGTCAAAATCGATCGGGTGGCGCTTGTAGCTCTCGCGGATGGACTCCTCGCGCGTGAGCGTATACTGCGCCGGGCGTCCTGTCACGAGCGCAACCAGCCCCGCGCGCACCGCGAGGGACTCGACGGACTCGATCTTGCCGCCGAACGACCCGCCGATGACGGACGGCTTTACGATGACCTGCGCCAGCGGGATATTGAGCATGCGCGCAAGCGTCAGGCGAAGGTTGTAAGGCGCCTGCGAGCAGCCCAGCACGGTCAGCTCGCGCCGCATGCGATCCGGTATGACGC
>JAEWQH010000036.1 GCA_023399275.1 Bacillota bacterium | reverse complement strand
ACCGTAGAGCGGGCCTGTGCGAAGGGCGACGAGGATCTGCAGGCGCTTTTTATCATCCAGCGCGTGCAGCAGGTTGGCGATCGTCTCCAGATCGGTCTTACCCGACTGATCCATGCGGGTAAACGCGTCGACAAAGACGCCATAGCGGATGAGCGTCCGCTCCTGTGTGCCCAGATGCGTTGCGGAGAGGATATTGGAGTGGACCGAGATGGTGGTAAACTGCATCGCCATCGGGTATACGTCCGCATTCGGACTGTCGAGCCGCAGACCGTTGGCGGCGAGCAGGTCGAAGAACGCGGCCTTGTTTGGAAGCGCGTTCCAGCCTTCGAGCGCGTGACGCGTGAAGGGCTCCAACAAGTCGGCCTTCTCGCGCAGCAGCGCCTCCGCCTGATCCAGCAGACTGCCGGCCCGCGCGGCGTAATCATCGTAGCGGATGATCGCGTCGGCAAACGTAAGCTTTTCCTGGTCGGAGATCGGCATGCGCTGCACATACGCCAGCAGGTCGGCTGCATCCGCACTGCCGAACAAAGACGCATCCGACTCCTCCGAAAGGATGAGCGCGATGCGAAGGTTCAGATCGCCCACCCGCTCGTCGCCAAGGTTGTAGTGAAGTTGGTACAGCAGATCGCAGAGATTGGCTTCCAGCCCCTCGGGGATGCCGAAAAGGGAGAGCAGCTCGTGCTCTTCGCAGACAAAATTTGCTTTTACGTGCTCGTATGCGCCCAGTATGCCGGAGAATCGGTCGCGCTCCAGATTGTATTTTTTGCAGTAGAAGTCGATTGTTGCGCGCATATCGCCGCAGCGTTCGTTATCCCCGCGGTAGGCCAGTCGCTCCAGCACGGCGGCTGCCTCCATGCGAAGATTGAGCGGGTGAAACCGCAGTTGCTTCATGCTGTCCTCCTTCGATCGCAGATACCGGCCGGACGATCCGAACGGTTTGTTTTTAGTATAGCAGGCAGACGCGGATTCAGAAAGCGCTAAAGCGCTTCAAGGCTCTTCACCCGCGTCAGCAGCAGATAGAGAAAGCAGCTCAGCGCTCCCGAAGCGAGGATGGCCGCGGGCACGGGCAAAACTGCGGCGAGCGCGGAGCAGAGGAAGCTGCCGATGGGCAGCGAGCTCACGAGGATCGCCGTCGAGATGCCGGAGAGCCGCGCCATGTAGTCCGGCGGGATCAACCGCAGAAACGCCGCATTGTAGACCACGTTGACGACGCCGATCGAGAACCCGACCACGCCGGCGGAGCCGAATACGACGGCATACCGCAGCACGGGGGAGCCAACGTACCCGCCTGCACCGAGTCCGCAGAGCGCGAGGCTGGCGACCAGGCCGCTGACGACGAGCTGCGTCCTTCCGGAGAAACGCGAGATCTTTGGCGCGATGAACGAACCGATCCCCAGCATGACGACGATGACGATGTTGAGCAATGAGAGTTTCTCCGCGCCGCCGCCGAGATAGTCCGACACAAACGGTGTGGCATAGGCATTGAGCGGAACGAACATGAAGTTCATCACCGCGCCGATGAGCAGCAGCACGACGAGCACGCGCGAGCCCCGGATCAGCTTCATGCCTTCCCGAAAGCTTGCGGCGGTCTTTCGCAGGCTCAGAGTTCCCTCCGACGGCGCTTCCTCTACGCGGATGCAGCCGATGATGAGCGCGGAGAGGAAGAATGTAGCCGCGTCGATCAACAGCGCGCCTTGGCAGCCGAGCAGCGCGACCACGCTGCCCGCCAGCGCGAGGCCGATGAGCTCCGCCACGCGGCCCGCGGTCTGGTTGAACGCGGAACCGACTTTGTAGAGCTCCGGCTGCAGCAAAAGCGGCACGATGGCGGAGCCTGCGGGCGAGCGGAACGCCTCGAGCGTTGAGATGAGCAGCATCATAACCGTCAGCAATGCCGGCGTGAGCCGGCCGGCCATGTAGCACGCGGCGCCCGCCGCAACCACCAGCCCGCGCCCGATGTCAAACAACAGCATGACACGCTTTTTCGACAGATGCTCTACCATTGCTCCGGTGAACGGCTGCAGCAGTATGGTGGGGACATAGTTGAGCCCGAGAATGAAAGCCACCAGCGCCGCGCTATGGGTGATTTCATACATCAGCCAGGCGATGGCGATGCCGTCGATGGAATCGCCGAAGCGGTTTACGACGTTTGCGGCGGTTAGCTTGAGAAACGATCTCTGCGTCAGCAGCGTGCTGTAACGGGTGCTTTCTTTCATGGGGGTGTTACCTCGCTTGGCCGGCGGTTGCGGCGTGATCTGGTCTGCGACGTTATTTCGATAAACATCGAATAAAGAATATCACATCATCGATGAAAATCAATCAATTATTTTGATATTTGTCAAAATCAGAACCAACCATCTGTTGATATGCATAAAAAACAAATCAACTGCTTCGCAAATTACGCGTCTTGCCGTTCATCTTCAAAAAACATTTACAGAAGTGTGCGCGCGTGTTCACAGTTGAGCTATTGATCGGAAATCGGCCGGGCGATAAAATAGAATCACGCATTTGTCACATCTTAATTTTGAGTTATGGAATGGAGGCGATCCTGATGAATCCGCCAACGCCGATCGACGGAACGCTGCGCAAATTTGCGCTTCGGATTCCGTCGGTGATCCAGCAATGCAGCGGGCTTACGATCTTTGGCAAGCTCTATCGATCCATCGTATTTTCGACCGATCTGGCGATCATTCGCAATGTGAATGCGGACGCAATCATGGCTGTGTATCCCTTTACGCCGCAGCCGGTGATCACGCAGGCGATCGTCTCCGCGTCCGACATCCCCGTGTTTGCGGGCGTCGGCGGCGGGCTGACGCAAGGCAGGCGCGTGGTGCACATGGCCTCTTATGCCGAAATGCAGGGTGCGATCGGCGCCGTGGTCAACGCGCCGACGCAGAACGAGGTGATTCGCGAGGTGGCGGACACCATCGATATCCCGGTGATCGTCACCGTTGCGCGGGCGGACACGGATATCGCCGCGCGGGTGCGCGCGGGCGCGGCGATTCTGAATGTCTCCGCCGCGGCGCAGACGCCGGGCATCGTGCGGGATATTCGCGCGTCGTTTCCCGACCTGCCGATCATCGCAACCGGCGGGCCAACGGAAGAGACGATACGGGAGACCATCGAGGCGGGCGCGAACGCGATCACCTGGACCGCGCCGTCAAGCGGCGAGATCTTCAAGAGCATCATGGCGGCCTACCGCGCCGGGGAAGCACACCCGTAGACGGCGGGAAACGGCAGAAAAACGACGGTAAAAAAGACGACAGGGACGCGGCAAAGAGCCGCGTCCCTGTTGTGTGACAAGCTGTTGATGTATATCAGGGAGACGTCTCGCCTTCCCGCGCGGCTTCGCTTTCCCAGCCGCGGTAGAGGAAGATCGCCTCAAGGATGGCGAAGGTCAGTGCGCAAACGGAGACGACGATCGTAAGCGCCGGCAGCAGCGCGGCGGACGTTTCGGTCAGTGCAGGCACAATCCGGCCCAGCAGCCAGACTGCGAGCGCGAGCAGCGCGGCGACGATAAGCGTATTTGCACACCAGAGACGATAGCGATACTGCTTCATTTTCACGGCTCCGTCCTTTCGAAATAGATGATGTCGCCGACGCGGCGTCCACCCAGCGGGGGTTGGTTTACAACGTTGTCCTCCAGCACCATCTGCGCGGTCATCCCACCGTCCAGATTATAGGCGGCTTTGCAGCCGAGCTGCGCCATAAACGCAGAGAGTTCTGTTAGCGTCATGCCGGTCGAGTAGTACTTCTGGCGGCCGTCCACGATCACGAAAGCATAGTGTCCCGGTTCGAAATAACCGATTGCGCAGCGAGGGTTTTTTCGCATCAGGGTGTGATTGATCTCCATGGCGCTACCGCTTTCGTCCAGCAGATTGGGGCCGAAGCACCAGGTTTGCCATACGCTGCCGTCGTTGAGCTCCTGCGCCGTTTTTTCGCGCCACTGGTAGACCGCCATGGTACCGTCTGTATAGAGCACACAGATGTCGGTGTATTGATTGTTTTGCAGCAGCTCGCCGTTGCGAATGATCAGGCCATCCTCGCGGACGGAGACATAGTCGCCGGAGACGGCGAAAACCGCGTTGTTGTCCGCAGAGAGCTCCGTAATGGACTGATACTTGGAGGCGCTGCCCTTAAACTGACCGTTGGCAAATGCCGTTTTGAGCAGGTGTATATCTCGTACATAGACATCCGCAACGAGCACGACCGCTTCGTCTACATAGTATTCCTCGATGCCGATGATGACATCCTCGCTGCGGTAGACATAGTCCATTCCATCGGCAAGGTCCGCTTCGGCAAACGACGCCGAAAAGTCCCCCGGGGCGGGGGTTGGAGTCGGCGCGGCCGTTGGCGATGGCGTGGGGGATGGCGTTGCAGCGGGTGACTGTGTTTCGACTTGCGCCGGGGAGGCGGCCGCTGTCGCCGCGGTGGACGCCGACGCGCTTAGCACGCGCACCGCAAGCGCTTTCCCCGGCGGGTAGACGGTCAGCGCGAGGATGCCGAGCAAGGCCAGCAAGGCGAGGGAATCCGCGAGCAGATACGTCAGCGCGCGCGGCGGATTGTGTTTATGATTGTCCATTCAATATACTCCAAACCAGACGGTAAACGACTCGCTGCGTGCGAAGAAACAGCGTTGCAGCTTCGAAAGAGGTTGGCGACTGCCGCTGCCCGGCATACGGTGGATAACTAGATTGTAGGACGATCACGATAGCGTTTCAAGACATGTCAAGATGTGACACAATATTGTAAGAAAGATGTGTATTTTGGTGATGGGCGGAACGCGCCGGCATGGGCGCGCTCTGCCCGACTCGTTTTACGCCTCCTTGCGGAAGCCGTTGAACCACGCGCGCTCGGAGAATGGCTGCTTGCGCGGGTGCCGCGCCGGCTCGGCGGCTTTGCCGATGGGCAGATAGCAGACAAGGGCGTATTCCTCAGGTACGCCGAGCGCATCCGCCATCCGGCGGCCGATGGCGTCATCGTCCGTCACCTGCCCTTCCACCCAGCAGCTCTCATAGCCCATCGATACGGCAGCGAGCAGGATGTTTTCGATGGCTGCGGCGTAGTCCTGCATATAGTAGGTGCGCTCGCGGTAGGCGATGATACGGCGCGTAAGCACGAGGATCATCGCGGGGGCGGTCTTTCCGACGGGGGAGCCGGTGAGCGCATTGAGCGTTTGCACCAGCGCGGGATCATCCACAGCGATGAGGCTCGTGGTCTGCTTGTTGCAGCCGGAGGGCGCGGCAAGCCCGGCTTCCAGCAGCTGACGCAGGTGCTCGCGCGGTACGGGCGCGGGATCGTACTTGCCGCGGTAGCTGGTGCGCGAGAGGATGGTGGTAAGGGTATTCATAATATCATCTCCAATTGGGATCAAATTTGCTTATATTATATCAACGAAAGAATACGGCAGCAAATTCCATGGAAATTGGGGCGGCTTTCGTTGCGTTTATGCTCCATAATATGTTAAACTCACGGGAACGAAAGTATATATAATGATTGGAGTTCTGTTCATCATGCATGCCATCGTCACTGTCATCGGTCAAGACCGCGTGGGCATTATCGCGGGGATCTGCGTTGCGCTTGCGGGCATCAACGTCAACGTGCTCGACATCTCCCAAACCATTCTCGGCGGCATGTTTACCATGGTCATGCTTGTGGATGTTGCAGAGGCCGGCGTGCCGTTTGCGCAGATTGCT
>JAEWQH010000022.1 GCA_023399275.1 Bacillota bacterium | reverse complement strand
ATCGTGTTCACGAGATAGAAGCTGCTCGAAATGATGAAATTCACAGCCATCAGAATCAAGTAGCTGCCGTTGTAGAGGGAAGCCGAACGTGCGGCTTCTTTGCCGGGTGCTTGGGCGGGTGTTTTGTCCGTGTTTTGCATAGATGTCCTCGTACAGCGAAGCCGCGCCAACGCGCGGGCAATCGGAATTTGTGGGCGGTCGACAGCGTGCGCAGGCGCCACCGGATCGAAGCACACCGCCGGTTCGATCCGAAGCCGTGATAATGAACGAAAAGAAAACGGTTGATATGACGCACGTTTTCACAAAGGAAAGTGGCGATTCAGCCGGAAGAAATCACGTTTACCGGGCGGGTTAACCCGGCAGTACCAACTGTGGATGCGACGCTGATCTCTGTTGATAATATATTGGATTTTTTGCCTTCTGTCAAGTCCGCTGAAAAGCGAGTGCGTGAAAAACCGCGAAAACAGGGCGAATTTCATCGATTCAATCGATGATTTATCGAGCAAAGTGGCGTGATGCGGCTGCCGGAAGCCGCTGCGCTTTTTGCGAAAAATGAGCGGCGCTTGGAAGAAACGGCCTGCGGACGATTCACGTTCTATGTTCCGTGGAAGTATAGATTTTTCGAAAAAATATGTCAATCGGTTTCATAAGCTGGTATTGCTTGGGAACAAGGAACCGCGGAACGCACCGGCCAGGCGCAGCTGCGCGGCAGCCGCAAGCGCGGCCGGGGTTTTTGTGGAGCATTCTTGCTTGAAACAGACGGCCAAACCGCCGCAAGAAGACGCGCAGTTTGCTCGAATACGGTTGTGGGGTGACGGGGTGTTTAGAAATTATCGGTTGACAACAGATAGGACAGATTGTAAACTGTACGGAGTAAGACGCGTCAAACTAACGAAAGGACACAGTCGGCCACATGATCCGCGCGGACGCCAACCGGGCGTTCTGACGCAGAGACACCATTGGCTGCGCATCCCCGGCATTCATGCAGGCAGACTGTTCTGCGTGAATTCAAACGACTATCTGCTTTCCTGACGGATTGCAAATCAAGGAGAATATAGATGAATAAAGTCAAGCTCTCAAAACTCGCCGTTGTGCTCGTGGCGTTTGCCATGCTGCTATCGGCCTGCTCAAATACAGCAAACACCCCCGCTGCGAGCGTAGCACCTGCTTCGACCGATGTCCCCGCCGCAACGGACGAACCCGCGGCAGAGGCTGAAGCGCCTGCCACCGTCGAGATCACGGACATCTACGGGACGGTTACCGTTCCGGTCAATCCCAAGAGCGTTGTCGCGCTGGACAACAGAACCTTTGAGACCCTGTCCGATTGGGGTGTTGTGCTGGCGGCCGTTCCCAAGGGCGTTATGCCGGCGGATTCGCCGTATGTCGCCGATGAGGCCGTGCTGGATATCGGCAATCACAGCGAGCCGAATCTTGAGATCATCGCGGCGGTGGAGCCAGATCTGGTCATCGTGGGGCAGCGGTTTGCCAGCTACTACGATCAGATCAAGGAGCTGGTTCCGAATGCGGTCGTGATCAATCTGAACTTCGACGTCTCCACGGATGCGGAGAACCCCGGAGAGAATCTGGTAAACGGGCTGAAAAACGCCACGATCGCCCTGGGGAAAATCTTCGATAAAAACACGGAAGCCGAGGCGTTGGTCGCCGCGTTCGACCAGTCGATTGCGGATGCGAAAGCGGCCTACAACGGAACGGATACCGTTGTGAGCGTGGTTGTCTCCGGCGGAAACATCGGTTACTCCGCGCCCCGTTCCGGCCGCGTTTGGGGCCCGATGTATGAGATCTTCGGCTGGGTTTCCGCTTTGGATGTCGATAACGCAACCTCTGATCACCAGGGGGACGACGTCTCCATCGAGGCGATTGCGCAGAGCAATCCCGACTGGATTTTCGTGCTGGATCGCGACGCAGCGGTGTCTTCCATCGAGAATGCGGTTCCGGCGCAGGATGTGATCAACAACGCGCCCGCGCTGCAGAATACGACGGCCGTTGCGAACAATCAGATCGTCTACGCGCCTGCGGATACCTATACCAATGAGTCGATTCAGACCTATCTTGAGCTGTTTCAGAATCTCGCGAGCGTTCTGGCCAAGTAGTGTCGAGAGAGTACTTCGGAATGTCGAAAAAAACATCTCCAAGAGCATTTGTGGCTGAGAATTCTCAGCCACAATGCTTTCGTTATCGGAAGCTATGGACGGCTCCGTTTATCCTGATGATCGCAGCGGTGCTGATACTGGGCGCCGTCTCTTTGGCGACGGGGGTCTATGACATCGCCGGGCAGGCGGACGGGATGCGTATGTTCTTCATCACGCGCATTCCCAGAACGGCCGCGCTGATGCTGACGGGGGCCGCAATGGCCATGTCGGGCCTGGTGATGCAGCTCATTACGCAAAATCGCCTGGTCGAGCCGACCACGACGGGAACCATCGAATGGTCCGGCCTTGGGTTGATATTCGTCTACCTGTTTTTTCCCGCGCCCACGTTGGTGCTCAGAATGACCGGCGCCATCGTCTTTTCTTTCGTCGGAACGATGATCTTTTTTTTGTTTTTGAGAAGCATCAAGCTGCGTTCCTCTTTGATCGTTCCCATCGTAGGGATGATGCTCGGGGCGGTGGTTTCGGCCGTCTCCACATTTGTTGGGCTGGTTTACAACATGACGCAAAACATCGAGACATGGTATGTCGGTTCCTTCGCGTCTGTCCAGGTGGGCCGATACGAATATCTGTGGCTGATCGTAGCCATCACGGTGCTTGTCTTTCTCTTTGCGGATCGGCTGACGCTGGCAGGGTTGGGGCAGGATATTGCGACCAGTCTCGGGGTGAACTATAACCGGATTGTCATTCTCGGCACCGGGCTGATCTCGCTTGCGGTTGGAATCGTTGCCGCGGTGATCGGCAATCTGCCGTTTCTCGGGCTGATCGTCCCCAATATCGTATCCATGTTCCGCGGGGACGACCTAAGGAGCAACCTGCCGTGGGTATGCCTGCTCGGCATGGCCACGATTACTGCCTGCGATATCGTTTCGCGAACGATCATCATGCCGTTTGAGGTTCCGGTGTCGCTCATACTGGGCACGCTCGGCGCGGTTGTGTTTATCGTCATCCTGCTCGGGCAAAGGAGGCGGAGGGGATGAAGAATCTGTCCGTTCCCGCGTCTGCAGGCAAGAGCCGCTCCGCCGGCGCGTTTCGATCCAAGGCCGAGGCGCGGCGGTATTGGATACTGCTCATCGCGCTGTTTCTGCTGGGGGTGCTCTTTGCATATGGGCTCCTGGTGTACAACAATCCCGTCTCGGTGGATTCTCCCTCCTTCCTGCCTGTCGTCAGGCGGAGGATGAATGCGGTCATCGCGATGTCGATCGCCGCGGTATGCCAAAGCCTGGCGACGGTTGCGTTCCAGTCGATTACGAACAATCGGATCACAACGCCCTCTCTGCTGGGATTTGAATCCATCTACACGACCATTCATACAGCCACGATGTTTTTCTTTGGCGCGAGTGCGTTTTTGAGTTTTACGGGCGTTCGCTCCTTTTTGCTGCAGATATCGGTCATGGTTGTGGTGTGCCTGATCCTGTATGGCTGGCTGCTCTCCGGAAAATACGGCAACCTGCAGCTGATGCTGCTGGTCGGCCTCATACTCGGCACCGGGTTGCGTTCGGTATCCTCGTTTATGCGGCGGCTGCTTGCCCCGTCGGAGTTCGATGTGCTGCAGGCGAGGCTGTTTGCCTCCGTAAACAACGCCGATGCGGATTATTTTCCCATCGCGATCCCGATCGTCGCCGTTGTATCGGTGTTGCTCCTGCTGAACGCCAAGCGCTTGAATGTGCTGTCCTTAGGGAGAGATCCGGCGGTTTCCCTGGGGATAAACCAAAAGGGAAGCGTCATCTATACGCTCATATTGATCTCCGTTTTGATGGCGGTTTCCACGTCTTTGGTTGGCCCGCTCACATTCTATGGCTTTCTGGTCGCCACGCTGAGCTATCAGGCTGCGGCGACCTATGACCACCGATATATCTTCCCAATGGCGCTGGCAATCGGGTTTCTGGTCATAACCGGAGCATACTTCTTTATGTATCATGTATTCAGTGCGCAGGGCGTCGTTTCCATCATCATCGAGCTGTTTGGCGGAGTCGTCTTTCTCGCGGTCGTCTTAAGAAAGGGTAGCATATGATAGAGATCATCGATGCAAAGAAAACATATACCGAAGAAGTGGAGATCGGGCCCCTGCGCATCGACCTTCCCAAAGCGGGCATCACCTCTCTGATTGGCCCGAATGGCGCGGGAAAATCCACAACGCTTCTGATGATCGGCCGGCTGCTGGATATCGATGAAGGCGTCATCAAGGTGGCGCAGATGAACGTCTCGCAATCTAGATCGGCGGATCTTGCAAAGATTCTCACAATCCTCCGGCAAGAGAATCATTTCGTCACGCGGCTCACCGTCCGCCAGCTTGTGGGCTTTGGGCGCTTTCCCTATTCAAAAGGCCGGCTCAACACGCAGGATGAGCAGATCATATCGAAATACATCGATTTTTTGGGGCTGACGGGGCTGGAAGCGCGATACCTGGACGAGCTTTCCGGCGGACAGAGGCAAAGGGCGTATGTCGCGATGGTGCTGTGCCAAGAGACGGAGTATGTGCTGCTGGATGAACCGCTCAATAACCTCGACATCGCGCGATCGGTGCAGATGATGGAGCATCTGAAAACCGCAGCCGCGCAATTCGGGCGTACCATACTGACGGTGATGCACGACATCAACTTTGCCGCGAAGTATTCCGAGCGGATCTGCGCCATGAAGGACGGAAAGATCGCGGCGTTTGGAACCGTGGCACAGATCATGAACGAGAAGGTGCTGACGGAGATCTTTGAAACCGAGATCCAAATTATAGAGGGGCCATATGGGCCCATCGCCATCTACTAAGGAAGCGTTGGTTTTGGCCGGACCCGACAGTCGGACGAAGGCCAGGGGCCCGCAAAGGCACGGGGTTCACCCGCCGGGAAGCCCTTCGTGGCGGCCAACCGGCCCGGCGCATTCGTTTTTTCGCGATTTTTGCAATGCGCCAAAGAGCACCGCGGCGAAGAACAGCGCCCCTGCGAGTATCCAGTATATCCGATCATAGCGCGTGTACCGTCCGGAGATATCGATCACCGCGCGCACGAGCATCCCTGTGGTCAGGGATGCGATCGCGCTGTTCCAAAAGCGGATGGCGGTGCGGCGCGGCGCGCGTGCTGCAAACCTGCCCAGCAGGTATGCCGGCACGGCGCCGAACAGAAGCGGCGGCGCAAAAAGCCACACGAGAAAAGGCGAGCTCTGCCCGTAGGAGAAATGCAGGTAGACTGCGCTGAAAACACCGCAAAACGCGGAGATCGCGAGGTAACCTGCCGCAGCGCGCAGCAGGCGGCGGCGCCGCGCGTTAGGCCGAGATGTATACAATATCGCTCACCGACCTTTCTGCTATCTTTGTGCCGCTGGTGGTAGGCTGGTTGACGACCTCGCCGTTGAACACCATGGTGGAGGAGCCGCCGCCGTCTAGGTTGTAGGCCGTTGTGCAGCCGTAGGACTGCATCAGTTCGGCCAACGCCAGCAGGCTCAGCCCCGCGCTCTCTTCGGTGCGACCGTCGGCCACCACGATGATGTAATGCTGCGTGTCGATGATGCCGATGGCGGTGCGCGGGTTGCTGCCCTGCGCGCGGTCGATCTCTTCGCCTGCGGAAACGGCAATTTCGCCGTTTTCTATCAATACGGGGCCGAATGCAAAGAGTTGAACGACGCCGCTGTCGAGCAGCTCCTGTGCGCTTACCTCGGTTTCGTCGATGACGGCGAAGCTGCCGTCTGAGTAGACGACGAGGTCTTCCGTGTACTCGCTCTGGCGGACGGTGTCGCGGTAGAGCACGCCGTTTTTGATGACATAGCCACGCTTGTTTGCGCCGTAAAAGTCGCCGTTGACCGCGAGGATTGCGCCGGTCTCGCTCGCCATATCGCTCGTGGTCTGCTTGATGTTTGTGCCAAAGGTGCCCTGTGCCAGCGCGGTCTTGAGGCTCTGCGCGTTTGCAAGGCGCACGCTGGCAACGTATGCGGTGGTATCCTCGACGCGGACGGTCGAGATCTCGATCTCAACGCCGTTGCCGGAGTAGCTGTTTTCGGTCACGACCGGCTCGGCGGAGGCGGCCTCTGCCGCCTCCGTATCCTCCGGCGTGCTCTGCTGCACGGATGAAGCGGATGAGACCGTGTCCGGCGCGGGTTGCGTCGCTTCGGCCGGTAAGGTTGCTGTTGTCGCCGTTTGCGTCTGCGCGGAAGCCGTCGTACGCGCCGCGGAGATTGCAGTTGGCAGCACATAGGTATCCAGCAGGACAAACGCCGTCAGCAGAGCGAGCGCCAGCGTAAACAGGACCGCGTAAGCATGCCTGCGGAAAAATCTGCTTTGCCGCATGCCGGATTACCTCCTCCGGCCGCCGCCACCGCCACCCGTATCGCCGCCCATGCCGCCCATGCCGCCGC
>JAEWQH010000109.1 GCA_023399275.1 Bacillota bacterium | reverse complement strand
TTTCATGGCTTGCCTTCTTTTGCATAGTACCCCTTTTCGCATCGTGATGCCGGTCGATGTCATAAAACGCGTTTTAAACGTCAAGAATGTGTTTGCACCCCGGCTGGCTGTTTGAATACCACCGGAGTCACCCCTGAAGCACACTCCTACAATTTAATATTATACCCGATAAACACTACTGTTTTTATATATAGTAGTGCTAAGTATTAGAATTTACAATTGTTACATTGCCGTCAAATTCGTTTATGCATGCAATATCGATGATTATGCAGCCAACAGCCCAAGACAGGCTGCGGCGATAGGGTTTGCAGGCCTGCACAGTGCGAAGAAAATGTCTTTCGCAGCATTAAATCAGAGGTTTGTAACATGAAAACGCCACTGTGCAGAGGTGCGAAGTATGATTCTATCGAAAACATATCGGCAAATCTGCCGGTCAGTCTGCGTGGGGGAGGGATTTTCTTGTTGAAGTTTGAGCACCTGGACGAGGCGATATCCAAAGCCGCGTTCCTGAATGAGTTTTGCTTTGGCGTGCGCATCGTCCGCTTTGACGGCGGCGAGGCGCTCTATTCCTCCGTTCCGCTGGAGAGCGAGGTCTTCCCCGCTTGCCGGGAAGCCGGCGAAAAGGGCCGCGAAAGGTCGTTTTTACAGGCGCGAAGCGAGAAAAACCTCTGCTTCGGCAAGGATCAGGAGGCATACGAAATCACCAGCGTACCCGTGCTGGTGGGAGATCAGCGCTGTGCGCTTGAGATGATCCAGCCGCACCGCAGCGTGATCTCCGCCGTCTCCGGCGAGCCGAAAAGCGGTCTGGACGGAGAGGCGTATCTCTCCGGCGCGCTGAGCAGCCTGATTCTGCGGGATACGCTCACCGGCCTGTACAACCGGCGCTATATCGACGAGTTTCTGCCTGCGGCAATGAGCGCGGCCTACTCGCGCGGCCAGCCGCTCTCGCTGATCTTTACGGATATCGACCACTTCAAGTTCGTCAATGACCGCTACGGGCACATCACGGGCGATCTCGTATTGCAGCACGTGGCGCAACTGCTCAAGAACAAGATCCGGCGGACGGATTCCTGGGTGGCGCGATACGGCGGGGATGAGTTTGTCATCTGTCTGCCGGGCGTGGACAACAGCGCGGCGCGCCGCATCGCAAACCGCCTTCGCGTCGCCGTCATGGTGGAGCGTTTTCCCCTTGGGGAAAGCGCGGTCAGCCTGACCTGCAGCTTCGGCGTACACACGCTGGAGAAGGGTGATTCGCATCTTACCGCGCTCATGCTGCTGCATCAGGTAGACGAAAAGCTATACCTCGCCAAGCACGCCGGCAAGAACACGGTTGTGTCCTGAAAATTGCTCGCCGGCGATTCGTCGCTTGTGAGATACAGTCCTTCCTCCTACGATCGAACCCCTGAGTCAAAATCGCGCTTCTGGTAGAGCGCGATTTTGACGTTTTTGGGGGAATGGCGGCAGGTTCAGCCCGGGAACACCACCGTCAGCAGCATCTTAAACGGTTCCGCAGCCTCCAGCGCGTGCGGCACGCCGGCGGGCATGACGATGGTCTCTCCGGCGGAGAGCCGGTATTCGCTTTCGCCGATGGTGATCTTCGCGGTGCCGTCGAGAATCTGTACCATGGCGTCGCCCTTCGACGCGTGTGAACTGATCTCCTCGTTTTTATCGAAGGCGAAGAGCGTCAGGCTGACCGCGCGATTCTGCGCGAGCGTGCGGCTCACGATCTGCCCGGGCTGGCAGGTCACCAGCGCGCCGAGCGAAAGCGGAGCGGCAGGGTCGATGTTTTTCAGTATTGTGCTTGCCATTTTGGGAGCCTCCTTGTCTGCATTCTATCGTTTTGTGTTCCGTTCGACGCGAATCGCACCGTTCGGTTGCTTCACGACTGTGAAACCAGCCGTTTTTCACCCTCGATCGCTTGAATGGGAGCGATGTCCTGCGTCACTTCCAGCACACCGAGGTACCGGCCCGTTTCGTCGCGCACCGCGAAGTAGCGGATGTAGACGAATCTCTCTCCGAGCCGGAGCCAGAAATCCTCATGCTCCTTCCGTCCGTTTCGGAAATCTTCGATGATGCCCTCGACGATGTGCACGCTCGCCGGCGGGTGGCAGTTGGCAACCTTGCGGCCGATGATGGCCCTGGTGCGTGGGAACACGCGTTCACTCCCCTGAGAAAAATAGCGCACCGTGTCGTCCGCACCGACGAACGTGATATCCACCGGCAGCGTGTCGAGCACGCGGCCGAGCTCGGAAATGGAGAGAAAGCCCGTCGGCAGGCGGATGGCTCCGTCGCCGGGCGATACGGGCGCGGTGGATTCCGGCGCGTCCGTGCCGGCTGCGTGCCAGAGTGGCGGCGGGTCGATCAGGCAATAGCCGATCTCGCCGCTCTCGCTTGCCACGGCTGCCCATTCTCCGGGGCTCAGCGTATCGAGCAGCATCGGTATGAGGATGTTCTCCTCCTTGAAGATCATCTCCTCCACGCGGGTGAGCGCTTCGGCAAGCTTGACGCCCGTGTCCGCGCTGCCCTGCGCCGCCAGCTTTGCCGATTCTTTCAGCAGCGTGCGGATCTCGTCGTCTACGCCCCACATAACCTTCGGCGGCGCGGTGACGCCGTGCTGCTCCAGATACGGAAAGAGCAGGTTTTCCTTGCGTGCGTAGTGTAGGGAGATGTCCATCAGTGCGCCGAGTTCCGGCAACAGGGCCTGCGGCGCAAGTGCCCCCGCCGAGACCTGCGACAGCAGGGGACGGATGCGATCGTCGAGCTGTGCTTGAATCGCGGCGTTTTCCGCCCTCAATGTATGCGCGGGGTGACCGGGTTGTTCGCTCGGATCCGCCGGGGCGTGGATCTCCTCGATGCTGCCTTTGAACACGGCGGCGTGCACGTCGCAAAGCCGCTGCACCTCGGAGACGGGCAGCCCCTCCGATATGAGCGCCTGTTCCGCCGCTGAGATCTCGGAGGCGGATACGCCGTCAAACGCTTCCCGGAAGATGGCTTACACCTCTTCCACCGTCTTCCCTTCGTGCAGCAGGCGCAGCATGTCCTTGATGGCTTCCTTGCGCCGCGCGCGGTTGTTGATCTCCTGACTCATATGGTTTCCTCCTGTTCAGTCGGTCGCTTCGCGGGTGATTGAACGGGGTCGTAGCCGCTTTCTGTCAGTGCGGCAACGATCCGCTCGAGCGGGATGCGCTTGAGCGCCGCGCCCTTGACGGGGGTCATGAATCTGCCCGCGCTTTGCAGCATGCCGGGCTTCGTGATGTCCGAAAAGCCCAGATCGCGCAGAATTCCGACGAGCTGCGGATGTCTGGTACACAGCGCGTAGACGGATTCGTTCAGATCGATCGGGATTCGTTCCATTGCGCACCTCCTCTGTCCTTGGTTGGTTCTTCTGGTTTGAGTATAATGCTTTTAACTCATGTATTCTGTTGCAATAACAACAAAAAAACGAGAAACACGACGTTTTATCACGGGAAATAGCGCAAATACAAAAAATCCCGCATGTCGCACGCGGGATAGAAGCGATTCGGTCGGGGGGTTATTCTACGGGTGGAAGCTCGCGGCTGCCGGGTTTTTCCAGCGGAAGCCTGCCTTCTTTGCAGATAGGGCATTCGCCCGGATCGTAGGAGTCGATGGAGAGCTTGAGCGCCGCGTAGACGGGCAGCGCAAAGTCGCAATTTTCGGCTCTGCGGTCTGCGATGCAAGCCGCGCCGATCACCTCGGCGCCGAGCGCTTCCAGAACACGAACCGTCTCCATGGTGGATTTTCCGGTGGTGATGACATCCTCGGCGATCAGAATTTTGTCGCCCTTGCCTACGCAAAAGCCGCGGCGCAGCTGCATCTGCCCATCCTTGCGCTCGGTGAAGATGCTCTCCGCGCCCAATTGCCGCGCGAGTTCGTAGGAGACGATCACGCCGCCCATGGCCGGGCCGCAGACTTTTGTGATGGGAAGGTTTTTCACCTGCTCCGTGACGGTGGACAGAACCGCTTCGGAGAGGGCGGGGAAGCGAAGCAGCTTGGCGCACTGGCAGTAGCCGCCGCTGTGGCGGCCGGAAGAGAGCAGGAAGTGCCCTTCCAGAAACGCTCCGCACTGCTTCATGATGGTCAGATTGTCTTTCATTCTTTATTTCTCCTTTGTTTGGCTCAGATGATTCCGCTGATCTGCTGCAGATTGGCCAGCTTCTCCCGCGCGCAGTAGCCGGCGAGCCCGTCTATGATCTGCAGCGTTGCGCGGGGATTGGCGAACGTCATCGTGCCTACCTGCACCGCGCGGGCGCCCGCCATCAGAAACTTGAGCGCGTCCTGTGCGCTCGAGATGCCGCCCATGCCGACCACGGGGATCCGCACCGCGTGCGCGACCTGGTGTACCATTCGAAGTGCGATGGGCAGGATCGCGGGGCCGGAGAGGCCGGCGTAGACGTTTTCAAACACCGCGCGCTTGGTTGCCACGTCGATCTCCATCCCTAAAAAGGTGTTTACGAGACTCAGCGCGTCCGCGCCCGCGTCCTCGCAGGCGCGCGCAACGGCCACGAGATCCGGCGCGTTGGGCGAGAGCTTCACCATGACCGGGTGGCGCGAGATCGCCTTGACTCGCCGCGTGATGTCCGCCGCAGTCTCGGGCAGCATGCCGAATGCCATTCCGCCCGCCTTGACGTTTGGGCAGGAGATGTTGAGTTCGAGGATGTCGATATCCGCCGCGCCGAGCAGGCGCGTGCCCTCGAGATAATCCTCCTCGCAGTGACCGCCGAGGTTGGCGATCACCGCCGGGCCGAGGGAGCGCATGTATGCCGCCTCCGTTTCGACGAAGCGGCGCACGCCTGGATTCTCAAGTCCAATGCTGTTGAGCATACCCGCCGGGGTTTCGCAGATGCGCTGTCCCGCGTTGCCCGCGCTGCCGGAGAGCGTCAGCCCTTTTCCGCTGATGCCGCCGAGGCGGGAGACATCCATCATCGCCGCGTATTCGCGCCCGAAGCCAAACGTGCCGCTTGCGGCAATGACGGGGTTTTGCAGCGAGACGCCGCAGAGCGTAAGCGAGAGCGGGTTAGATTCCATCGTGCACCTCCCGGTAGTCAAACACCGGTCCATCCTTGCATACGCGCTTTCTGCCGCCGTTCGTCTGGCAGGTGCAGCCGAGGCACGCGCCTACGCCGCAGGCCATGTGCTTTTCAAGCGAGAGGTAAAGCGCTGCGTCTGCGGCCTGCGCCGCGCTTGCTGCCGCGCGCAGCATCGGCGCGGGGCCGCAGGCATAATAGGTCGCATCCAGCGAAAAATCCGCGTCGTTTGTAACAAAACCGCCGATGTTGCAGGTGACCCGGTCGGCATAGCGCTCGAATGCGTCGGCGAGATAGGCTTCCGCGCGAAAGCCGAGGTATACGTCGATCCGGCGGGCGGAATCGCCCGCGCGCAGCGCTTTGACGAGCTGAAGCATGGGCGCCGAGCCGATGCCGCCGCCAAGCACGACCGCGCTGCCCGGCTCGAGCGGGAAGCCGTTGCCGTATGGCCCTTGCGCGTCGAGCGAATCGCCGGGGCGCAGGGCGGAAAACAGCGCCGTGCCGCGTCCAACCGTCTGGTAGACAAACGCGGTCTCGCTCGATTCCGCGTCCGTTTCGCAGATGCTGATCGGCCTGCCGAGCAGCGGGTCGAGCACGCCGGGGATGCGCAACATGAAGAACTGCCCCGCGCGGCCGATTGGTACGCCGGCAAGCGACATACGCCAGATGCCTTGTGCGATCTGCCGGTTGCTCTGAATTACAGCCACTGCTCGATGTCCTGCCGCATGGCGAGCACCGCCGCGCGGATATGGTCGGTAAAGTGCGCATCTTCGCTCTTGCCCTTGTGCGCCGTGATCAGCCCGCGCGAGGAGTTGACCACCCCGCGCACGCCGCCCGCGAAGAAGCCCGCGATGTCTTTGCCCGTGCCTCCCTGCGCACCGTAGCCGGGGATGAGCAGGAAGGTGTGCGGCAGAAGCGGGCGGATGCGGTCGAATTCCTCGGGATAGGTCAGCCCCGTGACGGCGCCGATGGCGGAAAACCTGCTCTTGCCGAGGAAGGCCTCGCCCCAGCCGGAGACCTTGCGCGCCGTGCGCTCATAGAGCGTCTCGCCGTCTACGATCAGATCCTGAAAGTCCTTCCCGCTAGGGTTGCTGGTCTTGACCAGCGCGAACACGCCCTTGCCTTTCTCCAGATAGGGGTAGTAAGGGGAGACTGCGTCCTCGCCCATGAAGACGTTGATGGTCATTACATCGGTCTCGAAGTCGCCGGAGAAATGCGCGGCTGCATACTGCGCGGCGGTAGAGGAGATGTCTCCGCGCTTTGCGTCGGTGATGGTGACGTTGCCGCGGCTTCGGGCATAGCGCAGCGTGTTGGAAAACGCGCGCATGCCGTCCAACCCCAGCGCCTCGTAGCAGGCGATCTGCAGCTTGAAGCAGCCGGCGATATCCTCCGTGGCGTCGATGATCGCGCGGTTAAACGCGAAGATCTGCTCGCCCCGCGTGCCGCTCTGCTGGCGCAGATACTCCGGCAGGAAGGCGTACTGTGTGTCCAGCCCCACGCAGACGGGGCTCTTTTTTTGAACCGCTTCCACTAAAACTTGCATGCTTTCATCTCCTGTATCGTATTGTTTTCAAACGACTTTGCCGTATTCAAATCTGGTTTCGCCCTCGACGACGGTGCGCAGCACGCGGCCTGTGACCTTGCGCCCGTGGAAGGGCGTGTTATGGGAGCGCGAGAGCATCGCGGATGCGTCGATCTCGCTCTCTTCCTCGACCGTGAGCGCGGTGATGTCTGCCGGATATCCCGGCAGGAGCAGCCCGGCCTTGCGCCCGAGGCGCTTTGCTGGGTTGTAGGAGAGCATCTCGGAGAGGCGCGTGAGCGGGATGCCGTTTTCCTGAAATACGCGCAGGCAGATCTGAAACGCGTATTCGATGCCGCTGATGCCCGCGGCTCCGGCGGCCTTGTCCTGCGGTGTGTGCGGCGCGTGGTCGGTGGCGAGGCAGTCGATGGTGCCGTCCTGTATCCCCGCGATCAGCGCATCCACATCCGCGCGCGTGCGCAGCGGCGGGTTGACACTGTAGTCGCTGTCCCAGCCGAAGAGATGGTGCGGCGTGACCTCGCAGGTGAGCTGCAGGCCCTCCGCCTTGGCGCGGCGGATCATCTCCACCGTCTCCGCACGGCTGATGTGGCCTACGTGCAGATTGCCGCCGACCTCGCGCAGCAGGCGGATATCCCGCGCGACGATCTCGCGCTCCGGCTGGCAGTGCGTGCTGATCAGAAAGCCGTATTTCGCCGAGTCCAGCAGCAGCTGCCGCATAAATGCATCGGAAAAGATCGTCTTTCCGTCGTTGGTGAGCACGTTGGTGACGCGACTGAGCGCTGCGCGGTCGGTTGGCGTTTCGTCGCCGAGCGCCTTGCCTGCGGCGGCCGACTGTGTCAGGCGGCAAAGGCGCAGGCGCGCCGCCTTGTCGTGATTTTCGGTGACGAGCTGCGGCGTCTCGATCACGGGGTCTGTGTTTGCCATGGCGATGAGGTGCGCATAGCCGCCCTTGAGCGCGGCGCGCATGCCCGTTTCCATCGTCTCTTTTTCGGGACATCCCGGATCGCGCAGGTGGCAGTGCAGGTCGATGAACGCCGGCATGAGCGCGTTGCGCCGCACGTCGACGACGCGATCCGCCCGTTGCCAGCTCAGCGGCGCGCAGGCGGTGATCATGCCGTCCTGTATGCAGAGATCCCCGTAGCGATCGCCGGCGGCGTCGATGAGCCGGGCGTTTCGATAGAGCGTGATCATATCGTTCTCCTTTCGCGGCAGCGTTCGGTGCGGGCTACAGGCGCGTGCGCGCGTCGCAGTACTCGCAGGCGTATTGGTTCGTGTGCGCATCGACCAGGTGGAATTTCAGATCCGTGATGCGCTCCTGGTTGGTGATGCAGCGCGGATTTTTGCAGCTGAGGATGCCCGTGACCGTCTCCGGCGGCGTGAGGCTGACCTTCTTGACCCGCTCGCCGTCCTTGATGTAGGAGATGGTCGCGCCGGGATCGATGAGGCCGAGCACGTCGAGGTTGATGTCGAGGTTCGACTCGATCTTGATCAGATCCTTGCGACCCATCTTCTCGCTGTCTACGTTGCGCATGAGCACGACCACGCCGTCGAGCCGGTCGAGGCCGAGCTGCTGAAAGATCTTGTATCCGTGGCCGGCGCGGATGTGGTCGATCACGATGCCTTCCTTGAGTTTGGAAACGTTGATCATCTGCTGTTCCTCCGTCCTGAATTTCGTTATGTGCGTGGTTCTTCGGCGCCGAGCAGCCGTATGATCAGCGCCATGCGCACGAACATGCCGTAGCGCACCTGCTCGAAGTAGGCGGCACGCGGGTCCGCATCCACCTCCGTGGCGATCTCGTTGACGCGCGGCAGCGGATGCATGACGATCATATCCGGCTTGGCCAGCGCCATCTTGTCTGCGGTGAGGACAAAGTAGTCCTTTAAGCGCAGATATTCTTCCTCGCTGATGAAGCGTTCGCGCTGTACGCGGGACATATAGAGCACGTCCAGCTCGGGAATCGTTCCCACGAGGTCGGCGGTTTCTCCGTAGGATACGCCTTTTGCCGCAAGCTCTTCCTTGACGAAAGCCGGCATATTCAGCTCCTCCGGCGAGATGAAGCGGAAGCGGACGTCCTCATAGCGCGCCAGGCAGGTGACGAGGCTATGGATGGTTCTGCCAAACTTCAGGTCCCCGCATACGCCGACCGTCAGGCCGGAAAACCCGCCTTTGTAGTGGCGTATGGTCAAGAGGTCGGTCAGCGTTTGCGTCGGGTGGTGGTGTCCGCCGTCGCCCGCGTTGATCACCGGGCAGCCGGCGTAGCGGCTCATGAGCTTCGCCGTTCCCTCCTTGGGGTGGCGAACGACGATCACGTCCGCATACTTGCCGACCGTGCGCGCGCTGTCCGCGATGGTTTCCCCCTTTGCGGTGCTGCTCGTGTTCGGATCCGAAAAGCCCAGCGTGCTGCCGCCGAGGCGGAGCATCGCCGCGTCGAAGGAGAATTTTGTGCGCGTCGAGGGCTCGTAAAACAGACTCGCCAGCAGCTTGCCCCTGCAGGCGGCCGCGTAGCGCTCCGGGGATTGGATGATGCGCTCGCTCAGGCACAGCAGGTCCTCGATCTCCTCAAGGGTGAAGTCGCTCGGCGCAATCAGACTCTTGTCTTTCAGCATACAGGTCACATCTCCTTTTTTTCGCTCATCCGCGCGCGGGCGGGGCCGGCCATAAAAAAACACCGGTCAAACGACCGATGCAGGGAAACAAATGGAAAACGGAGGAAACGCAAATCCCGGCAGGAAGCGCTTCCCCTGAAAGACTCCGATCAAAAAGCTGCAGGCTAGCAGGAGAGGCTTCCTCTGCAAAGCGCCGGGATACGGGCGGATTTCGGCAATAAAAAAGCTTTGATCAAAAAGAAAATCTCTTTCTGTCAAAGCCTTTGAAAACGGATATACCGGGGAGAGAAGCGAAGGAATACGGGGAGTGCGGAAGCGTTTCGGACTCTTGTCTGCTGGCACCCGCGGGCTCATCGTGTGTCCTGCCTTTCCCTCAGATTTTACTCATTTTTGGCAGTATATAAGAATTCGCCCCGCTTGTCAACAGCGTTTTTTGGCGCGATCCGGCGTATGATCGGAACGGGGCGCGATTTTGCTTGACAGCAAGATGATATATGATACACTATCCATGCAATTTCATAGGTCTGATGAGAGAGGCGCGGCTGTCAAGAGTAGCGAAGG
>JAEWQH010000105.1 GCA_023399275.1 Bacillota bacterium | reverse complement strand
CCTCTGAGATCAGCGTTTCGCACAGCGGCGCGGTGCGGCGGCACTGCCAGACGATCGCGTTATACACGGGGTGCCCCGTCGCCTTGTCCCAGACGATGGTTGTCTCGCGCTGATTGGTCACGCCGATGGCGGCGACGTCGCCCGGGCGGACATTTTCGCGGCGCAGAACATCCGCCGCGGCCTGCTTCTGCGTCTCCAGAATATCGAACGGGTCGTGCTCGACATAGCCTGCGCCGGGATAGATCTGGCGAAACTCATACTGCGCGCTGCTGACGATCGTTCCTTTGCGGTCAAAGAGAATGGCGCGTGAACTCGTCGTGCCCTGATCGAGGGCAAGAAGGTATTTCGGCATGGCGGTTGCTTCCTTTCGAATCCGGCATTGGCCGAGGCAAGATGTGCTGAGAAGCGGACGTGCGAATAATTGCTTCGACCTTTGAATTATTTCTATTATGCCACAACGCGCCGCCGCTGTTCAACACGGCGAGCAAAAAAGTGGCAAGTACCGGCTTTGTAACTTTCTTACTTTCTTTTTTTGCAGAGCCGGTCTATGATATTTACCATGGCGATCAATAAATCGGGCGCGAACCCGGTGCCGGAGGGCTTTGTGCCCAACAAGGCGCTGGGGCAGAATTTTTTGAGCAGCGAAGACATCATCGGTTCGATTCTCGAGCAGGCGCAGGCCGAAGGAAAGCGCGTGCTGGAGATCGGCCCGGGTACGGGCGCGCTGACGGAAGGGCTGCTTGCCCGCGCATCCTTCCTTGCCGCTGTGGAGAAGGACGGGCGGCTCTGCGCGCTGCTGGAGGAACGCTTCGGTGCGCGGCTGACGCTGCTGCATGCGGATGCGCTGGATGCGGACATCCCCGCCTTGATGGGGCCGGGGGAGTGGCACGCGGTGGGCAACCTGCCGTATTATGCCACGACGCCCATCGTGCTGCGGCTGCTGGCGCTTTTGCCGCGGAGCATGACGCTGATGGTGCAAAAGGAAGCCGCGGAGCGGTTCTTTGCGCAGCCGAAGGGGCGTGTCTACGGCCCCGTTTCGGTCATGACGGGCTGTTGCTACGATGCGAAAGTCGCCGTCGGTGTGCCGCGCGCCTGCTTTACGCCTCCGCCGGAGGTGGATAGCGTCGTCGTGCGGCTCGTGCGAAACGATCAACACGTCTCGGACGGTGCGGCGTTTCTTTCATTTTTGAAGCAGGCGTTTTCCATGCGCAGAAAAACGCTGTATAATAATCTCAACAGGGATGACCGCCTGCTATCCGCGCTTGCCGCGCTGGAGTATCCGGCGAACGCGCGCGCCGAGGCGCTCCCGCCGCCGGCGCTGCTGCGCATATTCGAAACGCTCGCCTGACGGAGCACAACATCAAACCGAAATGGAGGACACGATGATGTCAAAACTGACCTATTTCTATCTGCCGAGCTGCCCGCACTGCCGCCTGGCCTCGCGCTGCATCGAAGAGCTCTGCGCCGAGGACAGCCGCTATAAGGACGTGGAGATCGAGCGGATCGACGAGTCCGCCGACAAGGCGCTCGCCGCCAGGTACGACTACTGGTATGTGCCCTGTTTCTACATGGGCAAGGAGAAGATTCACGAGGGCCACGCCGAGAAGGCGGATGTCAAGGCCGTGCTTGATCGCGCGCTGAAATCCTGAGCCGCTTTACGCAGCCAGCCTGGGCCTGACCGCCGGCAAAAGCCAGCGGCGGGCCTTTTTTTGCGCGGAAAGGGGGCGTGCGGATGCAAACGGCTGTCGCAAACCGTGACCGATGTTGTATAATGAAACCATATCGATATGAAAACACGGCCGGTCGGGCAGGGCGATACGGCGAAGCCGCGTCGCAGGGGATGCCATCGGCTCGAACGGAGAGAGAGGGGGACGCAGACTGTGTCGACCATGTTCTACGTGCTGCTGGCGCTGCTGGCTGCCGCCGTCGCGTTCATCGCCGCCGTCGGGTGGAAGGTAGCCGGGATGATCCTGTTCCCCCGTGCGTATGACTACGACGCGGTGGTGGACGAGGAGGTTCGGCGCGGACACTTTACGCGCGAGTGGTTCGATGAAAACGTGCGGCTCGAGGAGTTTTATCTGCGTTCGCCGTTTGGCTACGAGCTCCACTGCGCGCTCTGGCCGCACAGGGCGGATGCCTCGTTTCCGGATGGGCGCAGGCGCGTGGCCGTGTTGGTGCACGGCATCTCCTACTGCCTGCTCGGGCAGATCAAATACGCGGCTATGTTCCATGCGCTGGGGTTCGACTGCGTGCTCTACGACCACCGCAACCACGGCCGCTCTGGCCGCGCGCCGACCACGATGGGCGCATACGAATCGCGGGATCTTGCGTGCGTCTGCGGCTGGGCACGGGAGCGCTTCGGCGAGGACGCCGTGCTCGGTACGCTGGGGGAATCCATGGGTGCGGCTACGGTGATGCTGCACGCAAAACAGGACCCGAAGCTCTCGTTTGCAGTGGAGGACTGCGGCTACAGCGACCTCAAGCGAGAGATTGCGTATGCGATGCCGCACCGCTTCCATGTGCCGGCGTTTCCGTTTCTGCCGTTGGCGAGCCTGTTTTCCCGCCTGCGCGGGGGCGTGTTCCTCGGCAGCGTCCGCCCTGCGGAGGCGCTGCGGGATTGCGCGCATGTGCCGATGCTCTTTGTCCACGGCGATGCGGACGAGCTGATTCCCTGCGCCATGATGCAGGAGTGCTTTGATGCAAAAGCGGGTGTGAAGGAGCGGTGGCTCGTGCCGGGCGCGCCGCACGCGGGCTGCTATCGCACGGATCCGGCGGGATACCGCGCGCGCCTTGCGGGCTTTCTGGCGGGAAACGGGCTGATCTAGGATAAAACGCCGTTTTTTGCGCGTGCATGCGTGCGGGGCGGCTCTTGCAAACACCATGGAACACTGTTATCATGAATTGTAGTGTGGAGGGTGAAATTATGACGAAATCGTTTGAAAAAGCCATGCTGATCACGTCCATCGTCTACTTGGTCATCGGGTTGGTTCTGGTCATCTGGCCGGATGCCGCGCGGCAGATCATCATCTATGCCATCGGAGCGGCGGCGCTGCTCTACGGCGGCTACCGCATCGTGGATTTCTTCGTGCGCAAGGAGCACCTCTCCGGCACGGTGCAGATCGGCGTTGCGCTTGGCATCGCTTGCCTGCTGCTGGGGCTGTTTCTGGTGCTGCAGGCGGATCTGGTCGTGGCGCTGCTGGCGGCCATCATCGGCGTTGCGGTCATCGTGGATAGCGTGCTGCGGCTGCAGATCGCGCTCAATCTGCGCCATATCGGCGCGAGCTACCTCGTGCTGCTGATCACCGCGTTGGTGACGCTGGGCTTCGGCATCCTGCTGCTGTTCAACCCGTTTACCGCGGTGCGGGTTGCGACCATCATCGCCGGGATCGTTCTGATCGTTGACGGCGGATTCACGCTCTGGGCCGTGCTGCAGGCGAAGAAGGATGTGCCACAGCGGACGATCACGCTCAAATAGCGCGGCCAAGCGCGGGGGACGTCCGTTTTTTTCGTTGACAGCCGCCCGGGCGATGGGATACACTGACACCGTAAAAATCGAATATTCGAATGACGGCATCGGGAGAGGCTGCGGATACGTGGAGCCGAAGGGGACTGCGCAAGAAACTCTCAGGCAAAAGGACCGGTGCCCGACGAAGCTTCGGAAAGCCGGATTTCGCTCCGGCACCGACGAGGCAATTCCGGCGGCGGGAGAATCCTGCTTCGGAAGAATCTTTCAGGTTCAGATACGGGGCGCGCGACTTGGTTCGCGCGTCCTGTTTTTTATTTCCTAAAAATCAAAAATAATGGAACCGGAGGAAGCAACACATGACACTGCAAAACGACCGCAAGTACACAAGCTCCCACGAGTGGCTGCTCGACCTCGGAGGCGGCGCATACCGCGTGGGCCTCAGCGACTTTGCGCAGAACGCGCTGGGGGATATCGTCTTCATCGACCTGCCGCAGGCGGGCGACACGATCACCGCCGAGACCTCGTTGGGCGATGTGGAGAGCGTCAAGGCCGTCTCCGAGGTGCTCAGTCCCGTAACCGGCACCGTCTCTGCTGTCAACGAAGCGCTTTCCTCTGCGCCGGAGTCCATCAATGCCGATCCCTACGGCGCGTGGCTGGTAGAGGTGACGGACGCGACCGCCTTTGCCGAGCTCATGGACGCAGAGGCCTACGAGGCGTTTTGCGCCAACGCGTAAGCGCCGGACAAACGGATCGAAAACTTTTTTCCGGAACAGGGGGATCGGACGATCCCCCCGCAGCCCGTCAAAAGACCTGTCTTGGCGGGCAAATATGTAAGGAGGGACTGCATTGGGCAATTTTCTGCCGTCTACCGCCCTGCAGCGGCGCGAGATGATGGACGCCGTGAGCGTTTCCCAAATCGAGGAGCTCTACGCGGATATCCCCGCCGATCTGCGCAAGCAGGCGGCCGAAGCCGCCGCCGGCATGCCGGAGGGCGTTTCGGAATTCGAGGCGCTTGAGCGGATGGAGCAGCTTGCCAAGAAGAACCGCGTCTTTGGCGCGATCTTCCGCGGAGCGGGCGCCTATTGGCACCATATCCCCGCCGTGGTGAGCCGCATCGCCGCCAAAGAGGCGTTTGTCACCGCGTACACGCCCTATCAGCCGGAGATCAGCCAAGGGATCCTGCAGACGATCTTCGAGTATCAGACCATTTTGTGCGAGCTCACCGGCATGGACGCCGGAAACGCTTCGGTCTACGACGGCGCGACCGCCGCGGCCGAGGCCGCAGCCATGTGCCGCGAGCGCGGCCGCAGCGTCACGCTGCTCGCCGCGGGGCTGAATCCCGAGGCACAGCAAACCGTGCGGACCTACGGCTTTGGCGCGGACGCGGAAGCTGCGCTCGTGCCGAACAAGGGCGGCAGGCTCGACCTAAGCGCGCTCAAGGGCGCGCTGCACGCGGGTGTTTCGAGCCTGATTTTGCAATCGCCCAACTATTTCGGCGTGATCGAGGACGTGCCTGCCATCGCAGAGCTGGTGCATGCCGCGGGTGCGAAGCTCGTCGTGAGCATGAACCCGATTGCCATGGCGCTGCTCAAAAGCCCCGGCGAGTGCGGGGCGGACGTCGCTATCGGAGACGGGCAGCCGCTCGGCATTGCGCTGGGGTTCGGCGGACCGTATCTGGGCTTCATGGCCTGCCGGAAGGAGATGGTGCGAAAGCTGCCGGGGCGGATCGTCGGCCAGACCACGGATGCGGCCGGCAGGCGCTGCTTTGTGCTGACGCTTCAGGCGCGCGAGCAGCATATCCGCCGTGAGAAAGCCGGCAGCAACATCTGCTCCAACCAGGCGCTCTGCGCGCTGACCGCCGCGGTCTACTGCTCCGCGCTGGGCGCGCGGGGGCTGGGTGAGGTTGCCCGCGCGTGCTGCGACAACGCGCACTATCTTGCGAGAGAGCTTGCCAAGGTCAAGGGATTCGAGCCGGTCGATCCGGATGCGCCGTTCTTTCATGAGTTTTTGACGCATGCGCCCGCAAACGCGGCGCGCGCGTTCAAGGCGCTGGAAGAAGAGGATATTCTCGGCGGGCTGCCCGTGGAGGGCGGCATCCTCTGGTGCGCGACGGAGCGCAACACGAAGGCGCAGATCGACCGGCTGGTCGATACGCTGAGAAAGGCGGTGGAACAATGAAGCTATCGTTTGAACGAAGCGTCGCCGGAAGAAGGGGCGTCGTGTTTCCGAAGACCGCCGTGCCGCAGGCGAAGCTGCCGGACGCGCTGCTGCGCGCCGTTCCCCCGCGCCTGCCGGAGCTGAGCGAAACCGATGTGAGCCGCCACTACTCCGCGCTGGAGCAGCAGGTCTACGGCGTGAACGACGGGTTCTACCCGCTCGGTTCCTGCACCATGAAGTACAACCCCGCGCTCAACGAGCAGGCGGCCTCGCTGGAGGGGTTTCGCGGGATTCACCCGCTGCAGCCCGCCGAGACCGCACAGGGAGCGATCGAAGCGCTGGTGCGCGCAAAGGAGCTGCTCTGCCGGCTGGTCGGCATGGATGAGATGACCTTTCAGCCCGCGGCGGGCGCGCACGGTGAGTTTTTGGGGCTCCTGCTCATCAAGCGCTATCACGAGGCGCGCGGCGACGGCGCGCGAAAGAAGATCATCGTGCCGGATTCCGCGCACGGAACCAACCCGGCGACCGCGAGCATGGCGGGCTTTACGGTGGTCAACATCCCTTCGGCGCCGGATGGGACGGTCGATCTTGCCGCCTTGCGCGCGGCGGTCGGCGCGGACACGGCGGG
>JAEWQH010000064.1 GCA_023399275.1 Bacillota bacterium | reverse complement strand
GTTTGCACCAGCGCTCTCCGTGATACCGGCGATAAGATTCATCTGCGGGTCCGCGCTCTGAATCGCCGCCGCGCCGTGCTGAAAACTGTCGCCGGTTCTGGTCGCCGCCGCAACCCAAGCGGAGGTGCCGAGGTAGACATGCACATCCCCCTCCTCTGTTTGCCCGGCGCCGAGCGCCGCGGCCTGCACATCGTCGCAGCCGCCGAATACGGGCGTGCCGGCCAGCAGCCCAGTCTCCCGGGCGGCCTGATCGGTCAGCCCGCCTACCACATCCGTGCTCTTGACCAGCGGAGGCAGCTTTTGCATGTCGATCCCCGCCAGCGGCAGCACGCTCAACCACGTTTTCTTCTTGAGGTCAAATCCATAGCCGGACGCGCCGGAGAGCTCCGCCACCATCCGGCCCGTGCAGCGCAGCTTGAGATAGCCGTTGACGTCGAGAATGCGGTAAGCGTTTTGATACACCGCCGGCCGCTCCTCCTTGAGCCAGGCGATCTTGGCGATGCAGTCCTTGCCCATGATGGGCGTCCCCGCGAGCAGGGTGAAGAGTCGCTTGCCGCCGATCCGTTTCATGATACGCTGCGCCTGCTTCTCCGCGCGCCCGTCCACCCAGGTGATGTTCGGGTAGAGCGCGGTTCCATCCTCGGCAACGGGAATCACCCCCTGTGCCTGCGTGGAGAACACCACGGCAGCGACGCTTTCGGGCGAGATATCGTTGTCGTGCAGCACGCGGCAGCTTGTTTTACAGACAGCTTCCCAGTAATCCGCGGGGTCCTGCTCTACCCACGCGGGGTTGGGGTAGTGGGTTGGATACGGCTCGCTCGCCGTTGCGCGGATCGATCCGTCAAAGCGAACCAGCACCGCCTTGTCGGAGCTGGTTCCGATGTCGTGAGCAAGGATATAGCGTTCCATCCGACTTCCTCCCGTCAGCAAATCCCCATCCGATTCAGCGTTTCCCCGTGTTCACCACGTTGGCAAACACCGCTTCAAAGCGCGTCAGCGCGCTCGCGATCACTTCATCGGTATCCGCCAGAGAGGCGTAGAGCCGGCTTCCCGCAAGGGTGACGATGCCGTTTGCCATGTAAGCCGCCCCCATGCGCTCCATGGCCTCCTTGCGGCGCGTCATCATCGCTTTGTTTCTGAGCAGGCCCAGAGCGGATTTGACGAAGCTCAGGCTCGAGTAGTCATAGCTCATGGCGCCCGAGCACTCCAGGTGCACGATCGACCCCTGGTTATACACCACGAACGGCAGGCCGTATTTTGCGAGCAACGTCTTCAGGCCGTCCGCAAGCTTATCTCCCTGCCTGCCCGCGATCTGGCAGGCGTTGGTACGCTCGATCTCGCGGATGGCCGTGTAGCCCGCCAGCGCGGAGAGCGGGTTCGCCGCAAGCGTTCCGCCTACATAGGCGCGGTGCTTCCCCGTCGCCAGCCCCGCCGCCATGAGCGAGGCATATTCCTTCTTGCCGCCGACGCCACCCGCCGCGGGATAGCCGCCCGCAACGATCTTGCCGAATATGGTCAGATCCGGCACGACGTTGAAGTAGCCCTGCGCGCCGCCGAGTCCCACTCGAAAGCCGGTGACCACCTCGTCAAAGATCAGCAGCGCGCCGTACCGGTCGCAGAGCGCGCGCACGCCGGCATTGTAATCCTGCGCGACCGGGCGCGTACCGCTTTCCGGCCCGACCGGTTCCACGATGACCGCCGCCGTCCCGCCCTTGACGCGGTTGCGGCGCAGCATGGTCTCAAGCATAGCCAGGTCGTTCGGCCGCACTTCGTCCGTAAGTGAATAGCACGCGCGCGGGATGCCGTGGGACTCCAGTAGCGCGCGGCTGCCGGGAATCTTGAGCCCGTAGACCATCTGATCCGACCAGCCATGGTATGCGCCGCCGATCTTGACGATCCGCTTATGCCCCGTCGCAATACGCGCGATGCGCAGCGAGGCCATGACTGCCTCCGTGCCGCTGCCGAGCATACGAAACATCTCGACCGCCGGCATGTGCCGGTGGATCTCCTTTGCGATGAGCAGCTCCGCTTCGTGCAAAAGGCCGGTCACAGGGCCGCATTCCTCGATCAGCCCCATCGCCGCCTTGCGCACGGCTTCGTCGTTGCTGCCGAGGATGGTCGGCCCGCCCGCCTGCAAAAAATCGATATATCGGTTCCCGTCCGCATCGGTCATATACGCGCCTTTTGCGCGGGTGACGCAGATGGGAAACGGCTTGTTGAACGCGAGGTTGTGCTGCACGCCGCCGGGGATGTACTCTTTCGCTTCCTCGAAGACGGCGCGGGAGCGCGCGCACTTTTCATCAAAATAGCGCAGTACCTCGCTTTGATAATACGCCTCCGATACCTCGTAGATCGGGGCGTCGGTCAGTTGCTTGAGCTGCGCGTTGATCGCGCCCGGATCATCCCACCGGCTGATTCCGCAGTGTTCCATCATTTCATTTCCTCTCAGAAAGCGGATACTCGCCCGCTCTAAATTCCGTTACGCATTCGCGCGAACGCCGCGCAGCAGCACATCCAGCATCACGCGCAGATCCCCGCGCATGCGCTCCGCCTCAAACGGCAGCCCATAGGCGAGCAGATGGTTGACCTGCCCATAATACAGCCCCATCGTCATCTGCGCCAGCAGCCCGGCTGAAACGCCCGAGCGCGTCAGCTCCGCGCCGAGCGCTTGCTCATACTGCCGCGCGATGAGCCGCTCGATCTCGCCGACCCGCCCGCCCTCGCCGCCGAGGATGGTCGCGTTGGTCAGCCGCGCCATCACGCGCGGGTAGTTCGCCGTATCCTCGATGAGCTTGTCCAGCAGCGCATAGATCAGCTCGAGCCCGCAGAGCTGCGACCCTTCGCCAAAGTCGATCAGCTCGCCGATCTCCGCAACCGCCAGCGCCTGCTGCAGCTCGCCCGCATCCGAGAAGTGGTTGAACACCGTCGTGCGGCAAACGCCCGCCTGCTGTGCGATGTCGTCAAAGGGCACGCAGCCTACGCCCTGTTTTTCGTAGAGCACCTTTGCCGCGTGCAGAATCGCCCGCTGCGTCTTGGCGCGTTTTCGTTCACTCATATCCTCTCCTCCTGTGCGTCCGTATCCTCCGAAGCATGCTTTTTGCGGGCCAGTTCGTTTGTATCGATACTGCCGCGATAAACCACCAGCCGCCAGAAGAGAAACTCCGTCGTCAGGTTGATCAGCATCGTTCCGATGAGCACGATATACTCGTTCCACCCCGCGTCGGTCAGCGCCGTTCCCCAGAGCGTGGAGAGCGGGGTAAAGACGCAGTAATACCCCGCAACCAGCAGCATGGCGCGCGGGATATTGGCAGTGCTTTGAAAGGTAAACCTGCGGTTGAGCGTAAAATTCCACAACACGCTGAGCACGAGCGCGCTCAGGTAGCAAGGCCAGTATGGCCAGCGAATGACCTCATGCAGCAGCGTGAACGCCAAAAACTGAATCACACCTGCCGATGCGGAAAACAGCACATACTTGACGACGCGCAGAATCTCCCCCTTTTGACCCGTCTGCATGCTCGCTCAACACTCCCGCTTCCGTTTTTTTCGATTTCTGGATTATTGTTTGTATTTGAGTACAATTTTAAGTTATCACGATTTTTTGCGCGCGTCAATAGACGCAGTGTTCAAAAAAAGCGCCTATCGAGACGCTTGATTGAAAAAATATCGATTCGACCGGCCGTATGCCGCCGCCGCATACGCCGGAAAGCCCCTCCTGCAGACACCGGCGGGGCAAATGCACGCCCGATCCGTCAAAACCGGGCGCGCTAAGCCTCGATCTCGCCATTGAGGTGAAAGCTGCTCCGGTCGAAGTCCAGCAGCCCCTCGTCGCGCATCTTGCACAGCTCGTTGCTCATCGCGCTGCGGTCTACGCAGAGGTAGTCCGCCAGCTGCTGGCGGTTGAACGGGATGATAAACTGGTCGCTCCCCGCCGCCAGCGACTGGCCGGAGAGATAGGAGAGCAGCTTCTCACGCGTGCTGCGCTTGCTCATGTGCGAAAGCTTCCGCGTCAGGGCCAAATTCTTCTTGGCCGACTCGGCAAGCAGGTTTTGCACCAGCCGCGTGTGAAACCGGCAGGCGCTGGAGCATATCTCCAGCATGTGCCGCGCGTCGATCATCATCACCGTGCTCGGCTCGGCGGCCACCGCGCTCACGCGCAGCAGCTCCCCCGGCAGAAACGCGTATGATTCGCCGAAAACGTCGCCCGGCCAGATATCCGTGAGGATGCTTCGATTGCCCCAGAAGTCTTCCTCTATGATCTGCACGCGTCCGGAGAGCACCATGCCGACCGAGGTGATATCCTCCCCCTGCCGCAGGATGAGCTCGTGCTTGGCAAACGCGCGATAGCTCGGTACGATGCAGCCTAGCAGGATCGGCAGCTCCTCCTCCGTCGTACCGCGAAACAGCGTCGTCTTCTTCAAAAATGCATAGGATACCTGCAGGCTTTCCTGCGTGCTCATATATGCCTTCCTTCCCAGGGGCGGCATCATACCGGCCACTGTTTTCTATCGTTATCATACTGCAAAAGATCGAGGGACTTTGTTGTATTTCAAACGGATTTGTTTTCTTTATCATAGTATACTGCTGCTACAACGTCAAGACGCGCACCGCGCCGGAGACGAAACTGCATCCGAACCGAAAGGAATTGTGTTCTATGATTCGCCAGATCATTCAAATTGACGAAGCGCTTTGCAATGGCTGCGGCGCATGCGCCGATGCCTGCCACGAGGGAGCGATCGCCATCGTAAACGGAAAAGCCCGGCTTATGCGGGATGATTATTGCGATGGCCTCGGCAACTGCCTGCCGGTTTGCCCTACGGGCGCGATCACATTTGTGGAGCGCGAAGCCGCCGCATACGACGAAGACGCGGTCAAGACGAAGCAGGCGGGTGCGCAGGCGGCGGCCGCTTCCGCAGCACACGACGGCTGCCCCGGCATGCGCAGCCGCACCATCGCACGGGCGGATTCCCCAGCCAAGGAGCCCTGCAACCGGCCGGATGCGAAGAGCGCCGCCCCCTCGCAGCTAAACCAGTGGCCGGTGCAGATCAAGCTCGTTCCCGTCAACGCGCCGTACTTCGACGGTGCAAAGCTGCTTATTGCGGCGGACTGCACCGCATACGCCCGCGGAGATTTCCATGCACGCTATATGAAAAACCACGTGACGCTCATCGGTTGTCCAAAGCTGGATATGACGGATTATGCAGAAAAGCTGACTGCGATCCTGCGCGGCAACGATATCAGGAGCGTGACCGTCACGCGCATGGAGGTCCCCTGCTGCGGCGGCATCGAGCAGGCGGTCAAGCGCGCGCTGCAGGACAGCGGCAAGATGATCCCCTGGCAGGTGGTCACGATCGCCACGGACGGCACGATTTTGGACTGAGCACACCAAGCGTACAAAAACGCCGGTTGACTCCCGGCGTTTTTTCCATGCTCCATCGTCGACAACGCGCGACGAATTGTCTTGATCCGTTTGTTAATCGACAAAAAAGCGCCTCTTGCTTTTTGGGATGGCTGAATTATAATGAAATTATCTTGTATAGACAGGAAATCTGGCCAGGGGGTATGGTGCATGAAATCAAAAGGGCAGCCGATCTTTCGGCAGATCATAGAGCGCATCAACGCCGGCATCGAAAGCGGCGAATTCGCGCGCGGGACGGCCATTCCGTCCGAACCGGAACTCTGCCGGCAGTTCTCGACCACGCGCATGACCGTCCGTCGCGCCATCGACGCGCTGGTCGGTGAAGGAAAGCTCTTCCGCGTGCAGGGAAAGGGCACGTTCGTCTCGCATTTTGAGCTCGACAAGACCTATCAAAAGCAGGGCTTCACCAGCAACATGCTCTCGCTGGGTGTGCAGCCCTCCAGCGCCGTACTTCTCGCGCAGGAATGCGAGGGGGACGACGAGGTGCGCCGGAGCCTTGAGATGGCGCCGGACGACCCCCTCTTCTGCCTCAAGCGCGTGCGGATGGCAAACGACGCGCCCATCGCCATCGAACGCGTGTGGATCTCGCTCAAGCGCTTCCCGCGCCTGCCGGAGTTCGATTTTTCGCAGCGCTCGCTCTACGAGGTGCTGCATCAGGAATTTGGGCTTGACCTTGCGCAGAGCTATTCGCGCCAACGCGTCAACGCGCTCTCGGTCAGCGGGGAGGACGCAACCGCGCTCTTTCACGCCAAGCGCGGCGTCGCACTGCGCATCCGCAATGTAGACTACGACAAGGCGCACCGTCCTTTCATCATGGCGGATACGCTCTACCACAGCGGGAAATATACGCTGGATATCGTGATCTGACCGGCAGGACCCGCGTTCGCACAAAACAGCCGCCCGTTTCCGTTGGGCGGCTGTTTTTGATTTGCTGCCAATGCTGCTACTCGATCGCGTGCAGCACCTTGTAAAGCAGTCGATAGAGTGTCTCCGCCTCTTCCTTCGTCAGCGGCAGGCAGGCGCCGATGCGCCCGGGGATCGTGGCGGCGCGTGCGCGCAACGCCTCCCCCGCCTCCGTAACGGAAACGATCACGCTGCGCTCGTCCGCCGTGTTGCGCCGGCGCGAAACCAGGCCTTGCATCTCCATCTTTTTGAGCAGCGGCGTGAGCGTGCCGCTGTCCAGATAGAGCGCCTCTCCGAGTTCCTTTACCGTCAGCGACCGCCTCTCCCAAAGCACCATCATGGCGATATACTGCGTATAGGTCAGGCCGATTTCGTCCAGAAACGGTTTGTACAACCGCACGACTTCCTTCGAAACCGCATAGAGCGGAAAACACAGTTGGTTTTGCAGCAGCAGCGCGTCGTATGGGTCACAGTTTGCGCGCGCCTGCGTCGTTTTTTCGCTCATGTCACTCGCTTCCCTTCTTGATCGATCGTTGCCGGCTTCCGCACGGATTACAGCAGCGCAAGGATATCC
>JAEWQH010000056.1 GCA_023399275.1 Bacillota bacterium | reverse complement strand
AGCCCGTGCAGCGGCAGAGGTTGTTGCTCAGCGCCTGGCGGATCTGCTCCTCGGTCGGATCCGGCTCCCGGTCGAGCAGCGCCTTGGCGGAGATGACCATCCCCGGCGTGCAAAAGCCGCACTGGATCGCACCGCAGTCGATAAACGCGCGCTGGATGGGGTGCAGCATGCCGTTTTGATAGAGTCCCTCGATGGTCTCCACGCGCTTGCCCTCCAGCGAGCCGAGCTTGAGCAGGCAGGCATTCTTCGCCTCCCCCTCTACAATCACCTTGCACGCACCGCAATCCCCGGTGCCGCAGCCGCATTTGGTGCCGGTCAAATCCAGCACCTCGCGCAAAACATATAAGAGCGTCCCGTTTTTGTCCGCTTCGATTTCCACCCGTTCTCCGTTGAGCATTATAGTAGTACGATCCATTGTTTCTCCAAGCTAGTTAGTAGTACTATTATATCATCTTATTTCGTGCGTTTCCATAGAAAAATACGCTCCGCTCCCTTGCGTTTGTCCGCGCATACAAAAAGACACACTTTTTCGGCGTGCCTTCAGCGTGTTCGGTCCACTTTTGTATTGGTAAACGCCGCAGCGCTTAATCCATCGGTTCCTGCCGTGCCGGCGCAATGAACTGCCGCACAAGGGTCAATTCCCTGCGCTCTTTGCCGGCGTGCCTTTGACTCCGGCCGCATTCAGGCGCCGCCTCAGCGCCAGCTCTTGCGCAGAAACCGCAGGTCGAACAGCGAGCTGCGATAGTAGATAAACGAATGCAGCAGAACGCGGTAGTCGTAACCATAGCCAATTTCATCCAAGATCAGGATCGGCTCCGGCTCACGCAGGCCCATGGCGCGATCGAACCACTCCTCGGACAAGGCGGCTTTGACCGCCGAGAGCGAGTATATGATCGGCTCGTTGCAAAACCGGCTGAGAAAGTCGAAGTGGCTGGTTACCTGCAGCTTGGGGATATCCTCCGCCTCCTTGGGCAATATCGACGCGACGATGCGGTCCTTCACATACGCCGCCGGCGTGCCGTTGGCCGTTATGATCTTCTCGCTGAGCAGATAGCCCGCGCGCTCCGCGCCAAAGACCTCGTCCGCCTCCGGAACGAAAGCCAGATTGCAGGAGTGTATCGTCGGCGTATAGCCGGAGTCGCGGAATGCGATGAAGATCTCCGGGTCGATGTCGATCCGGCACTTGGCGCTGACCAGATCGGTGTTTGCGATCGTGCCGCGCCCGCGCCGCCGCGTGATCAGGCCCATCTCGGCGAGAGACGCGAGCGCGTCGCGCAGCACATTCCGGCTTACGCTGAGCGCTGCCGCCAGATCCGCCTCGTTGGGCAGCTTATACGGAACGCCGGGAACCGCGTTTTCCCGGATCATGCGGATGATGGCCAGTTTTGTCGATTGCGAAAGAAGCGTTTGCGAACCATTGGCCGCGGAGTCGGTTTTCACTGTGTTTCATCCATTCTGCCGTGACGCGGCGCAGCGCATGAACCGGAATCCGGAACCGATCGATCTGCCTGCATTGTAGTAGGGATCCCGCGATAAGAACGCGCCCCATGCGCCCTACATGAAAAAATCGCCGAGTATACGCCGTTTTCGTCGATAGCGTTATCATTTTATCACAGGCAAAATGTATGTACAAGCGCATCTTTTCGCGCAGGATGCAGCGCGTTGCATCAGGCTGAACAGCCGGCAGGGCAGGCAGCCTCTTGCGGGCGCGTTTCAATAGGCGAGGCTGCGCCACGGGCGGCGTTTGAGCGCAACGGTTCCGGCACGCTCGGCGAGCAGATCCGCTTGCGCGCGGCAGCGCCGGATGGCGGCCGCCTCGTCCAGCACCGTCAGCTTCCCGTCAAAGAGCACAGGCTCGCCGTCTATAAGCACCGTTTCCACGTTGTCCATCGCCGAGGAATACACCAGTGTGGAGACGGGGTTGTGCATCGGAATCGCCTTCATGCTGCGCTCCGGGTTGAATACAAACAGATCCGCCTTTTTGCCCGCCTCAATCGAACCGATCTCCGCGTCCATCCCCAGGCAGCGCGCACCCTCGATCGTCGCCATCTCCAGCACCTTGTCCGCAGTCATGATCGTCGGATCGCGATGCGTCACCTTCTGCAGCAGCGAGGTGAGCTTGAGCACCTCGAGCATATCGTTGCTGTTGTTGCTTGCCGCGCCGTCCGTGCCGAGCGAAACGTCGATGCCCGCCAGATTCATCTTCGGAATCGGCGCGACGCCGCTGCTTAGATACATGTTGCTCACGGGGTTGTGGGAGACCTTTGCCCCGTGATGTTTGATGATGCGGATGTCGCGCTCATCCAGTTGCACGCAGTGCACAAGCAGCGTCCTTTCATCCAGCAGGCCGTACTGCACGAGGATGTCCAGGTCGTTGACGCCGTGCAGCGCAATCGTCGACTCGCGGTCAAACATCGTCTCCGCGGTGTGTATGGTCAGCCCCAGCCCCAGCTCGCGCTTGAGCCGCTGCGTCATGCGGAGGCATGCCGCGCTCGCGCCCCATGTGATGGCGGGCGCAAGCCAGACGGAGATGCGCCCGTTCTCCGCCCCCTGATACTGTGCGGCGAGCCGGCGCACATCCGACTCGATCTTCTCCGGCGGCTGCATGATCTCCCTGCGCACGCCGAACGCTTCGCCGCAGTCCATATACCCCCGCCCGTAGACGGCGCGAACCCTGAGCTGGATAAACGCGCGGATCACCGCGTCGTCCAGCCCGTCCATAGGGTGCGGATACATATAGTCCAGCTGCGTGGTCACGCCGCTGCGAATCCCCTCGATGCAGCCGATCAGCGCACCGGTATAGCAGTCCTCCGGCTGCAGCTTTCCGCCGACGGGATACGTCATGTCGTTGAGCCAGTCCTTGAGCACCTTATCGTCGCCCATGCCCTTGAGGTTGGTCTGAAACAGGTGGTTATGGGTGTTGATCAGCCCCGGAAACACCGCCTTCCCTTCGCCTTCGATCACGCGGGCGACGTCCGGGTAACGCACGGCGAGCGCCGTGCCGTCGCCAACCTCCAGAATGCGCCCTTTATCGATCGCAACGGACGCGCCATAGAGCACCTCCCGCGCAGGATTCATGGTGACGACGGTGGCGTTTCGGATGATGGTGTCGATCATTTGCCTGTCTCCTTTTCCTTGAAACATAATTGGGTAAAAAAACAAGAGCGGGCCGGCTACCGTACCGGACCCGCCGTCGCTTCCCGCATAAAGGCCGAGATGGCCGAGGCGAGCGAATCGCAGATGTAGTCGAAGAAGATCTTTCCCTTGTCCGGCCCGGCAAGCGTCGCATCCCCGATGACGCCGGAGGCGGAGACGTCCCGTGGGAGCCAGAACTTCGGAAGCGCGGCGGACTTGCAGTTGCTCTCACGCAGCACCTCGAGCGGTACGTCGGTATGCACGAGCTGCGGCAGCAGATACTGCAGGATGGAGGTCTCCAGCTCGCCCGCGTGCACATCCACGCCGATGGGGTTTTCGATGTGCTCGCGCAGCGCGTCGAAGAACCCGTGCGTAAAATACTGAAACGAGGTCATGCGGCAGTCGGGATGCGCGGCGTTGAACGCACGGACGGCCACCTCGATAAGCGGCGTATTGCCCCCGTGCGTGTTCAAATACGCAAAGTAGCGAAAGCCGTATGCGACCATGATCTGCGCCTGCCGCTCCATGAGCTCCAATATCAGCCGCGCCGGCAGTGAAACCGTTCCGCAGAAACCGGCGTGCTCCGTATTCAGCCCAAACTGCAGTGTCGGAAACAGCAGCGCGTCATAGTCCTCGCTGTCCCGCTCTGCCAGATGTTCGCTGATGGCCTCCGCAATCAGATAATCCGTTCCGACCGGCAGATGCCAGCCGTGCTGCTCAATCGAGCCAAACGGAAAGAGCACGATCGTTTTCGCGCGGTCCATGCCGTCTATCGTCTTCCAGGAGCACTCGTTCATCCGCTTCATCGTCAGTCTCCCCTTGCCGTCTGGTCGCAGTGCGTCTGCCGATACGAAAGCAGTTCCTCTTTTACCTGTTCGGCGGTTGCCAGCGTCAAAACGCGCCGGGCGAGTTCCTGGCAATCCGCCCCGCTGCAGCGCCGGATCGCGTGCTTCGCCAGGGGAATCAGGCTCGGGCTCATGGAGAGCCGGTTCACCCCAAAGCCGATAAACAGCGGCTGCAGCAGCGGGTTCGCTGCCGCTTCGCCGCAAATGGCCGTCACGATCTGGTTTTTTTGCCCATTTTGGGCGACGAGCGCAATCATGCGCAACACCGCGGGGTGATACGGGGTGTAGAGCGGTGCAACGGCCTGGTTGAGCCGGTCCGCCGCCAGCGTATACTGAATCAGGTCGTTGGTGCCGATGCTGAAGAAGTCCACTTCCCGCGCAAACAGGTCGCTGAGCACGGCGGCCGACGGGATCTCCACCATGATGCCGATCTTGATGTCTTTTCCATAGGCGATCCCCTCGGCGTCCAGCGAAGCCTTCGCTTCCTCCACCGCCGCTTTGGCTTCCCGCAGTTCCTCCAAAGAGGAGATCATGGGGAACATAACGGACACCTTTCCCCCGGTTCCCGCGCGCAGTATGGCGCGCAGCTGCGTGAGAAACAGATCTCGGTGCCGCAGCGAAAGGCGGATGGCCCGCAGCCCGAGAAACGGGTTTTGCTCCTGCGGTAGCGGCAGGCAGGGCGCAGGCTTGTCCCCGCCGATGTCCATGGTTCGAATCACGACCTCGCGGCCGTTCATCGCCCGCGCAGCCTGCAGGTATGCGCAGTACTGCTCCTCTTCGTCCGGCGGCGCACCGCGCTCCATAAAGAGAAACTCGCTGCGAAACAGGCCGATGCCCTCCGCGCAGACGTCGCTCGCCAGCGATGCCTCCCCGGGCGCGCCAATATTTGCCTCTATGGCGATGCGCGTGCCGTCCGCAGTGACCGCGTCTGCGCCCATCTCCGCGTTGCAAACGCGCACCTCCTGCTCATATCGCTCCGCAGCGCGGTTGTGCGACGAGACCGCCTCCGCGTCTGGATTGACCCGCAACTCGCCTGTGAAGCTGTCCACCAGCAGCAGGTCGCCCTCCGAAACGCAGCCGAGCAGCCCCTTGACGCCTACGATCGTGGGGATGCACTTGAGCTTGGCCAGAATCACCGCGTGCGAAGTGATGTTGCCGTTTTGCGCAACCAACGCGGCGACGTTTTCCCGATCCAGCCGAATCACAAACGACGGAGCCAGCTCCTGCATAACGAGCACGGCGCGCTCCGCGCCCGGCTCTGCCGCCCCTCCCTCCGAATTCTCACCCGACAGGGCGCGCAGGAGGCTGCCGTACAGATCCCGAATATCGGCGCTGCGCTCGCGGATGAGGTCGCTTTCAACCTGCTGAAGGATCTGCGCCAGCCGCTCGCCCACTTCGCGCACGGCCCATTCCGCATTGACCGATTCGGACGCTATGGTCTCGCGGATCGCGTCCACAAACCCCGGATCGTCCAAAAAAGCCAAATGCGTTTCAAAAATCTTTTCGCCGTCGTCCCCGGCGTCCGCAATCTCGCGCTCCAACAGCGCCTGAACGGTCTGCTTCGTCGCCTCATACGCCGTCTCAAACCGCGCGAGCTCCTCTTGAGGGCGCTCCACCTGTATTCTTTGAATCTCGCGGAAAGACCCGGCCTGAATCTTCGCCCTGCCGATTCCATAGCCGATGCTGTTTCCTGTACCCTTGAGCAATCGAACCTACCCCCTGCCTTCGCTCCGCACCCCGGGATACCCGCCCGGAGCGCCTTTCCCCGCCGCTGTTTGCGCGCGGGGGATACGCAGCCGCTTCGCTATTCCATCTCGCTTTCCAGAATGGCGAGTATGGCCGCCATCGCTTCCGCCTCGTCGCCTCCTTCGCAGGAGACGTTCACCGTGTCCGCGCAGTTTACATTGATCGAGAGAATATCGATGATGCTCTTGGCATTGCCGCTCTTTCCGTCCTTGGAGATACGGATGGCGGACTCAAAGCGCTTTGCCTCTTTCATCACGCTGGCGGCCGGCCGCGCGTGGAGGCCGCACTTGCATTTTACGATGACCGAATTGTTCAACATAGTTCCAACTTTCTGAAAGAAAGGCGGCAGGGGCGGAAACCCGCACCCGCCGCCTTTGACTAAATTGAGCCGGAAGCCTCACGCTTCCACTTCATGGATCACGCGTCAGAAGATACCCAGCGCGCCGCCAACGAGGCCGACCACCGCAACGCCGAGCAGGATCATCCAGGTCTTCACGCGCTTCGTCGTGAGCCAGTAGATCAGCAGCGTAAGCCCCAGTGGCAGCAGGTTCGGCATGATCGCGTCGAACAGGTTCGCCTGCAGGTCAAACGGAACCTCGCCGATGTTGAAGGCGATCTTGGTGCCAAAGCTGACGTACTGCGAGATCAGGCCGCCCATGACCATGGTTCCGAGGATACCCGCGGCGCCGATCCACACCTTCATCTTGCCATCCTGCAGCATGCTGGTGATGGCGTTTGTGCCAAGCTGATAGCCCTTCATCCAGGAGGAGCGGGCGATCAGCACGAGCGTGGCGGTCAGTCCAAACCACACGAGCAGCGGGCCAAGCAGATTGCCGGCGAGTCCGAGGCTGATGCCGAGCGCGACGAACAGCGGGATGACCACGCCCTGGATCAGCGAGTCGCCTACGCCGGCCATCGGGCCCATCAGGCCGGTTTTGAACGCATTGATCGCTTCGCCGCTGATGTCCGCGCCGTTGGCCTTCTGCTCCTCCATGGCGATCGTCGCGCCGTGGATGACCGCGCCGAGGTTGGGGTCCGTATTGAAGAACACGAGGTGGCGCTCGAGGCCATCCACGAGGTCTTCCTTCTTGGGATAGAGCTTCTTGAGGATCGGCGCCATCGCCATTGCAAAGGCGGTACCCTGCATGCGCTCATAGTTGTAGTTCGCATGAGAGAATAGCTGCCAGAGCCAGTAGGACTTGGTGATGTCTTTTTTCGTCAGCTTCACGGCGGGCTGTTCGTTATTGCGCTCCATTGGTTGCAGCTCCTTCCTTCTTACTGTTCATAAGCATATAGATCAACGCCGCGGCTACGCCGAAGAGGCCGACGCCGATGATGCTGATATTGAACTAAGCGACCAGCAGGAAACCGATGATGAGGAATGGCCAGGTCTCCTTCTTGAGGATGGCGCGCAGGTTGAGCGCGATGCCGACCGCGGGCAGCATGCCGCCAACGACGCTGATGCCGTTGAAGATCGCGCTTCCTGCGATGCTGTTGATCACGTTGCCGACCGCCTCGCTGACATACACGCAAAAGAGCGTGACAAAGACCATCTTAAACACGAAGAGCATGGTCTGCGCGGGGAGCCAGTTCATCAGCATAACGCCGCGAACGTTGCCCTTCTTGGCGTAGGAATCCGCCCAGTGCGCAAAGACGGAGGAGATGGTCATCCGGCCAACCCATACGACCGTGCCGATCAGGCCGATCGGTACCGCGATGGCGAGTGCGATCTCGGTGGTCGTGTGCATCGCCAGGGCAAACGCCGTGCCGACATAGCCGGCCAGCGCCATATCGCTCGGAATCGATCCGCCAATGCTCATGTGGCCGAGGAAGATCAGGTTGATCGTGGCGCCGATGATGGTGCCCTGCACCGGATCCCCCATGACCAGGCCGACGAGGAACCCCGCCACGATCGGACGCTGGAGCACATAGTACCCGTCGCCGAACCAGAAAGGTGCGTCGGCAAAATAATACAGAAACGCTATGACGATAGCTTGCCACCATTCCATGTGAATTACCTCCCTTTCGCTTTCGAAATTTGTTGTGTCCTCGGTTGTGTCCTCGCTAGAATCTTACTTTGTCCAGTTCCATGGACTTGGCTTCGGGCAGCATCTGGAAATAAACGCGGATTCCCTTGCCCGCGAGCCGGACGAGCGTGTCGTATTCTTCCTTCGTCAACTGTGTACTCCGCATCACCGCTTTTCGTCCGGGCCCTGCGCCCATGTTCCCGACGTTGATCTCTTTCATCGGTATGCCTTGCTCATGCAGTTCCTGCAGCGTCTTGGGTCCTTTGACCAGCACGATTGCTTTTTCCCCCGCGCCGCCGGCCTGAATGACGGGCACCGCGTCCGCAACGGTCAGAATCTCAACGGAGCAGCCGGACGGGACCGCCATCTTCATCACGTCGCACAAAAAGGAATTTTTCGCGGTCGCGTCGTCCACGACGATGATCTTTGAGATGTTAAAGATCCTTGCCCAAGCCGTCATTACCTGCCCGTGTACCAGGCGGTCGTCAATGCGGTAAAGCGCAATACTCATTTTGCATCCTCCTTCCTTCTAAGATTTGCCAGCAAATCCGCCGAATTGACGATTCCGGATTTACCGGTGTTGCAGCAGACCTGAAGCAGTTCTTCCATATCCGTTTCATCCCGCAGGGACAGTATCTCCAGCAGCATCGGCAGGTTTGTCCCTGCGATGCAGGCGGATCCCTTCTTCAGCGCCAGCATCATGCCCGCGTTATACGGCGTGCCGGACTGCAGATCCGAGAGCACGAGCACACGCGCGCTGTCCGCCGCCTCGTCGATCACTTCCTCCAGCTTCTGCGCGAAGCTGTCCGGCGAATCCCCCTGATATAGCCCGAGCACGCTGATATGCTCCTGTTCGCCGAGGATCATCTCCGCCGCCTCGCGAAGGCCCGCCGCAAAGGAACCGTGGCTGACCAATACCAGCTCAATCATACTGAAACACCCCGCTTCTCGCGTTATTTTGTCAGGTCGATCAGCACGCGGAACGTATCCGGGCTGGAGGCGCGCTCAAACGCTTTCTGGCATTCGTCCATGGTGTAGCGCTCCGAGATAAAGGGCGCTACGTCGATCAGCCGATAGCCCAGCAAGCGCGTCGCCTGCCAGAAAGCCTTGACCGTCGGGCTGAACGAGCCGGTGATCGTCTTTTCGCTGTAGTGGATCTTGTTCGGCTCAAAGGGAACCTCCCCCGCGGGGTGAAACGAGCCATAGTAGACGATCCGCCCCTTCTTTGCCAACGCGTCGATATACGCACCCGCAAGCTTGAGCACATTGACCGTAAAGATGACCACATGCGCGCCGCGCCCGTTGGTCAGCTCGCGAATGCGCGCAATCGCGTCGCACGCAGCCGGGTCGATGGTGATGTCCGCGCCGAGCTGCTCGGCGGTCTTTCTCCGCGCCGCGTCCGGCTCCACCACCATGACCCGCGCGCCGCGCTTTTTGCAAAGCAGGCTGTGCAGCTGGCCCATGATACCGCCGCCAACGATGACCACATCTTCGCCAAAGCCGACGTTTGCGTTCTCCATGCTGCGCAGGCAGCAGGCGGTCGGTTCGGCAAAGGCGCAGATGTCCAGATCCGCGTTTGCATCCGGCAGGGCAAACACGCGCGTAGAGGAGATCGCGATATACTGCGCCATACCGCCGGAGCCGGGGATGCCGTCGTAGAAGCGCTTCTTCGCCTTGCCGGTGCAGAGGTTGTCGTCGCCATTGTAGCAGAATTCGCACTGGCCGCAGCTGTCGTAGGTCTTCACGACAACGGGGTCGCCGACCTTCAGGTCGGTAAACGTCCCCTCCGGAATCGCCGCAACCCGGCCGGACACCTCGTGCCCGGGCAGAAACGGCAGCTTTACGTCGCCGCCGGTGAAGACACGCTGCTCCCAGGTGCAGATCAGGCAGCGCTCAAGCTTGACCAGTATCTCGCCTTCGGCCGGCACGGGGGTGGATACCTCGCGCACCTGCGCGTGATACGGCTCCGTAACGAAGATCGCCCGCATTTTTTCCGGAATCATCATAGCCGCCTCAATCCATATCGATGTCGCTCGCCTTGGCGCCCTCGTGTACGAGGCGCACCAGGTCGCGCGTCACGCGCTCAGGGTCCGGGCTCTTCCACACGTTGCGGCCGATGGCCACGCCGCGCGCACCGGCCTGCATGGCCTGCTCGATGCAGACGTAGAGCGAGCTCAGGTCGCTGACCGCCTCACCGCCGAGCACGATGACCGGCTGGTACGAAGCCGCGATGACTTTTTTATAGGACTCCGCGTCGCCCGTGAATGCCGTCTTGATGATATGCGCGCCGCATTCGCAGCCGGTGTGCACCGCCACGACGAGGTTTTCGATCGTATTCGGAATCGCGGGCGAGAACCCGCCGGGCAGCATCTCCGCCATGACGGGGATCCCCATCGCATCGCCCTTGCGGCAGTAATCCGCGAGCTGCTTGAGGGACTGATGCTCGTAGGGCACTCCTGGGAACCCCATGCAGATGATCGCGTCCGCCCCGATGCGCAGCGCATCCTCCACGTCGAACATCGGATCCTGGCAGAAGTCGTCTTCGTTTAGGCAGGAGTTTCCGCCATCCACACGCAGGATCAGGTTGACATCCTTGAGGATATCCTCATAGGTGCGCGCAACGCCGTATGTCGTCAGGATCGCGTCCGCGCCGCCCTTGATGATGGCGCGCAGCTTTGTGCCGACGTCGTCGAGCGCCGGGTTCACGCGCAGGCCGAGGCCATGATCCATGGCGACGACGACCATATTGCCGTCTTCGCGAAACAGTTTGGATAGTCTTCTCATTTACTTTTCTCCTCCAGCGATTTTTTCTTCTGTAAGCGCCCCGCCGCGCCGTTCTTCGCTCCGTCCGTGCGGGGGGCAGCGTCTGTCCTGCCGTTTTATCTCGGTTGCTATTTGGGCCTTTCCGGCCGCCGGCGCCACATCAGGGTACTCGAAAACACACCCACGGCGCCCATATCGATTCGATATGCAGGCGGGGTTCGGTCCGCTTGGCAAATGCATGGATTCTTCGGCGCTTTCCTCTGGATATCGCCCGAATACGGGACCGAGCCACGCAGGCCTGCTCTGCTTTTTTGCGTCTTCATCGACGCGCAGCTCGTTGCCCGATGGTCTCAATTCCTGGTCAATGTTCGCCTGTAGCTTACTATGGGGTTGCTTGCCAACTGTGTAGTGTCTCTGTCTGCCCGTGGAACCCGGGCTTGTTTCGGTGTGTGCTTCGAGCGTTTCCGGCGCCGTCGCCGGAGGTTCTCGCCCAGCCGATCGTTTGGATCTGTCCGCATCATCAACGCGGTAAAAAGTAGTACTAATTCACTTGCTATACTCAGTATAATGGCAGCATCGGGCGGAAACAATATAGCATTCCCACAAGAAATATACACGGTTTTTGTGAATGATTTACAATAATACCAACATTAGCCGTATTATTGCGCATATTCCACCGCTGATTCAACACTCTGTTCACGGGAATATCACAAGTTTTTCTCCGATCTATCATCATATTTATAGATAATCAACAAACGCCGCGCAACCCTTTCCAGGGTTGCCGCGGCGCAAAGAAGGTGGTACTATTGTGCTATCGTACGCGAACCGCAAGCGGTCCGCGGATTGGAAGGAGGGCACGCCATGCAGTCTGCCGTTAAAAAACTCACGAGGCAGTCGCTTGTGGACCTCTCCTCCTTTGCGGGCTGCCGCATCCTCAACGGCCACTGCTCGATGGAGCGCGAGGTGCTGCGCGCAACCGTTGTGGAGGATACCAACCTCAGCCGCTGGGCGCAGCCCGGCGATGCGGTGATCAGCTCCGGCTACCCGTTTCACACGCGCATGGAGCGCTTCTATGGCGCACTGGAGCAGCTGCATACCTCCGGCGCGAGCGTGCTGTGCATCAAGGCCGTGCGCAACAGGCCGTTTCCACCGGATGCCATCGAGCTTGCCGACCGGCTGGATCTGCTCGTGGTCGAGCTGCCGCGCGAGGCGATCTTCTCAGCCATCATCCAGGAGATCTCCGAAAAGATCCTCAGTCTCAAGGCCGAGGCATTCAGCCAGCTGCAGGCACAGACCGAAAGCCTGCTGGAGATTCTCTTTCGCGAAAACGTGCTCGAAGACTGCTTTTTACACATCGAACAGTTCATCGGCAACCCCTTAGTCGCGTTTGTTCCCAACAGCAAGCTCTATATGAGCCGTGAGACGCGCGCCTGGCTCTCGCAGGAGGATCAGGCTGCGGTATTTCACATGTTTTGCCGGCAAAAGCAGACGGGCGATTCCGCCCTGCGCGTCGTTATCGACGGGCGGGAGACATCGTTTGACTTTATCGAAATCCGCATGACCGGGGACGAAACCCTGCTGCTTGGCATCGCGGAATGGAACCACAGCACAGACGAGATGGTCTTTCTCGCGCTCAAGCGCATCGGCAAGTTCCTCGCCGTGGAGGTCAAAAACGCGACCACCGCCGAGAAGGTGCAGCGCCGCCAGGAGGATACGCTGATCAACGATCTCTTTTCCGGCGAGTTTGCAAACGATTCGGACGTGGTCGCAGCTGCCGCGACGTATAACTATCATCTGGAGCGCACCTGGAAATACCGCATCGCAATCATCCGGCTGCTGCGCCGCGCGGACGGCCCGGCCAGCCATATGAACTTCTCCGGCCTGCTGCAGGGCGCGCGGGAGTATTTGAATCTGGACGCGATTTTGACGACCCGAGGGGAGGAGATCGTGCTCATGTTTTGCGACGGGAGCGAGCACGCCGTAGTGGACCGGTTCATTCGCTGGTTTGACGGCATCGTACCCGGTTTCGACATACAGGTGCACCTGAGCGGGCCGGCGTCGCTTACCGGCATGCCCGCGGCGCTGGAGCAGGCGCGGACGGTCGGCTCCGTCTGCCGCCGCTGTGACATCACGGATCAGGTCGTCACCATCGAGCGGCTCGGCGCGCTCTGGCTGCTGAATATGCTCCCGCGGGATGCGACCGTAACGGGCTTCATCCGCCGGTTTCTCTCGCCGTTGATCGACCATGATCTCGAGCATGGCAGCAGCCTGCTGCACACGCTGGAAGCCTATCTGAGCTGCAACGGCAGCACGAAGCTCACCTCACAGGCACTGTTTGCCCACTACAACACGGTCACTTACCGGCTCGACAAGATCCGCTCCCTGCTGGGGATGGACGTGGATGACAGCGAAACCCGCCTCCAGTTGCAGCTCGCGCTCCGGCTGCGGCAGCTGCTCTCCGCGCCGGACGAGGGCGCCTGAGCAAACGCGGCGCGCATCACGCCCCGCAGAGAATATCGGCTATGCACTCGCACGCGTGGCCGTCGCCATAGGGATTGCAGGCGTGCGCCATTTGCTCGTAGGCCGCCGGATCCGTCAGAAGCCGCGCGATCTGCTCATAGACCGTCTGCTCATCGGTTCCAACCAGCTTCAGCACCCCGGCGGCAATGCCTTCGGGGCGCTCCGTCGTATCGCGGGCCACCAGCACGGGCTTGCCAAAGCTGGGCGCTTCCTCTTGGATGCCGCCGCTATCCGTCAAAATCAGGTCGCAGCGAGAAAGAAAGTTGTGGAATTCTATCACATTCAACGGCTCGATGATGTGGATCCGCTCGTTGCCGCCCAGCGTCTGCGCGGCGATCTGCCGCACCAGCGGATTCATGTGAACGGGGTAGATGACCTTCAGGTCCGGATACGCTTCCACCGCGCGCCGGACGGCCCGAAAGACGCTTCGCATCGGCTCCCCGATACTCTCCCTGCGGTGCACGGTGAGGATGAGCAGCCGGCTCCCCTTCGCCCACTCCAGCTCGGGATGCGAATACTCCGCCGATACCGTGGTGCGCAGCGCGTCGATCCCGGTGTTTCCCGTCACAAAGATGCGCTCCGGCTTCTTCCCTTCCCGGATCAGGTTGTCGCGGGACTGCGCGGTCGGCGCGAAGTGATACCGCGCGATGATCCCGATCGCCTGGCGGTTGAATTCCTCCGGGTACGGCGCATCGACGTCGTATGTGCGAAGGCCGGCCTCCACGTGCCCCACGTCGATCTTCAGGTAAAAGCAGGCGAGCGCCGTTGCAAAGCCGCTCGTCGTATCCCCCTGCACCAGCACGACATCCGGCTTTTCCTGCTCGAGCACCTCCCTGATGCGGCTCAAAACGCCGCTCGTCACGTCAAAAAGCGTCTGCCGGTCCTTCATGATAGAGAGATCGTAGTCCGGCGTGATCCGGAATACGCCGAGCACCTGATCCAGCATGCCCCGGTGCTGCCCCGTTACGCATACCACCGTATCGAGCACGCCGCGTCGTTTCAACTCGTTGACCAGCGGACACATCTTGATCGCTTCCGGGCGCGTCCCGAACACCAGCATGATCTTCTTCATCGTCTGTTTTCTCCTGCTTTGTTTCCTTCCCTCAACCGATGCGCGGCGGAGCGGTCTGGCTCCAATCCGGCAGTTCGTCGAGGGTGATGATCGTCTCGCTGTCATACACGGCTGTAAAGTGCTCCAGTTCGTTGTATTGATCCGATATCTCCCCGCTCTGCGGGTCCACCACGAACAGGTCGCTCCACGTGATGAAAAACAGCCATCTTGCGTTGTCGCGCACCAGCAGCGCCGGGTCGGGAATCGCGCCGTTTTCCGCCAGCCCGATCATCTTCGGCGCGTCGGTATAGCGCGTGGCACGATAAAAAAGATTGTAAAGGCTCTCATAGTCGCGCGCGGAAACATAGGCGTCCTCCGCGATGATGTCCACATACGCGTCGCCTGGGTACCACGTGCCCGCCTGTCCATTGTACACCCAGATGAGGTTGTCGAGCCCGTGGACATTCGTCAGCCGGTCGTACATCAACCGCCAGAGCTTGATATAGTTGTCTGCGCCGTATGCCCCCCACCAGAACCAGCCGCCGCTCGCCTCGTGCAGCGGGCGCCACAGCACGGGGACTCCCGCGTCCGCCAGCCGCTGGAGCTGAACCGCTATCGCGTCGATATCCCGCAGCAGCAGGGCGTAGCCCTCCGGGTCGCTGCCGTCGAGCGCCGCGCCCAAGTCAAACGTCGTGGCCGCAGCCTTATAGCCGTCCCACCATGGCAGCGCATCCGAATCGATCAGGCCCTTCGGCGCGTTCCAGTGCCACAGCAGCGTAAGAATTCCGCCCCGGCTCGCCCACTCCAGCGCATCATCCGTAGCGCTCGTCTGCGCGCCGCGCGAAACACGGCTGGGGGAGTAGTCCATCAGGTCGATTCCCAATATCGCCGGGTATTTCCCCGTCAGCCGGTAGAGCGCCTGCACCTCCTGCGAATACGCGCCCTGATCCGAGGCGTATTGCCCCGAGAGCGTCGCCTCGCCATAGACCGACTGCAGATAGCGAAACAGCTCCTTTGCCTGCTCAGACGCGTTGGGGTTGCTCAGCGCGTAATCCACGCGATAGAGGCCGTCGTTCAGCCCGTCGGACGCAACCACATCCACGCTGTCGATACGGATCGACCCCTGCCCCCGTTCGACGCAGATGGTGTTGCGCCCCGCGGCAAGCGAGACCAATACCGTATCGGTTTCATACTGATCGCCCGCCGTCTGGAGAACGCCGCGCAGCACCCGCCCGTTTACCACTATGGTATTGGCGCTCTCGCCATATACCCCTGCAATCCGAAAATTGAGCTCGTAATACCCGGTGGACGGCACATCCAGCAAAAACGTCAGCCGGCTGGCCTCATCGTCCCAATCGCCGACGGCAAGCCCGCCGGTCGGGATCTGCACCACCTCCAGCGCGGTCGCCTGCGCATCCTCGGCTTCCAAATGCAGCATAAATCGCGGCGTCGGACCCGGCGTCGTCTGCGCAGTCGGCTCTGCGGACGGCTCCGCGGACGGCGCCTGTTCGCTTTGCCCCGCGCCAACGCCGTTTCGCGCCGCGGCACAGGCCGCAAGCAGCCCCGCCGAGCAGGCGAGCGCAAGTAGCATCAAATATCCGCTGGTCTTCATCTTCTCCGGGCGGCCGCAGCCTTACACATCGTATTGCATCGCGCTCTTTGCCGAATCCAACAGGTGCATCACGTTGTCCTTCTCCCCCTCGGAGAACGCCACGCCGATGCGCATATCCAGTACCAGCTGCCGCGTGTTGAGGATATCGCTCGTGTTGATCTGCGCAATCGCGGCTTTTAGCCGATCGTGGATCACGTTCAGGCCTTCTTTTTTGGTGAGCATCAGCATGGCGAAGAGGATCTCCTCGTCGTCCAGCTGGTATAGCTCGTCCTCCGCGCGCGTGGCTTTCCGGATGACGCCGATCACCTCCATGACCACCTGGCGCATGCCCTCCTTGCGGCTGAGGCGTTCAATCTCTTTTTGATACTTGAACTGGATCACGACGATTCCGAAGCCGATATCGTAGCGCTCCGCGATGCTCATGTAGATCCCTGCGTCGTTCTCAAACGCGCGCAGGTTCTTCAGATGCGTTTCCTCGTTGAGCGTGGTCATGTTCACCAGCTTTCGGTCGAGGTCGAGCATCACGCCCTGCATCTGCACCGCAGACGCAGAGAACAGAGAGAACGCCGTCGTGAGCAGCGGGGACATCACGATCCAGAAATACACATACGGCCGGATGACGACGCCTTTGAGCATGCTCTGCAGGATCACGTAGGTGAGCGCGGCCAGAATAAGCGTCGTGTTGATGATCAATCCGACCGTCAGACTCGTAAAATACGTGATGAGCACGATGATGAACACCGCGCAGGCAATCAGGAAATTATCCGTCAGGTACTCCTTCTGATAGACCAGAAAGACAAAGTAGATAAATACCAGCACGACGAGCAGGATAAAGCTCAGATCCGTCTGGAGGCTTTTGCGCACTCGTTTCATTTCCGTTCCCTCCTATATTTCCGCACGGTAAGTATCAGCGCCACCGCCAGGAGAACGAGCACCGCGCCGCCGACGAGCAGCAGGTTCATGATGTCCGACTGCTCCAGCAGTACCTTCGTTTCTTCCTGCTGCGTCTCGGCCTCCTCCTTGAACCGGAACTGGAACACCTCGTCTTCATCAGCGACGAAGCCGTCTCCGGAAAGCTTCCACAGGTTGGCGGAGTCGCCGAAGTAATCCATCGCGTTCTTCAGGTCTTCCTCGTCGGTGCTGGCGATGACCAGAACCGCGTTGCGTACGCTCGAGTAGGGCGACTCGATCAACTGCGCGGAAGCAAGCGTCTTTGCATACGTCTCCTCCAGCAGCTTCTTTTCGTTGGAGCGAATGCCGACGCCATCGCTGTTAAACTGGAAGAAGAGCTTGTCGTTAAGCTGCAGGATGGCCGCGTTGTCCTCCGGCGTGCCGACGACGATCACATTCTTCCCCTCCAACTCACCCGGCGCCGAGGCGCGCACGACGCTCAGGCTGCCGGTGTTGTACTTGATGAACTGGCCGAGCGTGAGCATGAAGTCACCCATCAGCGTCAGGTCGATGTCGTTGTTGCGGTCCGGCAGCACCAGCACGGTTTCGTTGAATTCCCCGCCCGAAACAAACGGATACGGATAGTTGTCAAACAGATAGTACGGCGCCTCGATCGAGTTGAGCTTAAGCGTGGATTCGGCGGAGATATACGCCCAGGGCGTCTCCTCCTGCCGCAGCGTGCACCATAGGTCCTCGATCTCCAGATCAAACGCGACCGTGAGCGTAAAGCTGCCCGTCACCTCGACATCCGTCGGGATGTCGAGCACCATCACGTCATCCCTGGCGCTCTCGAGCGAGAGCTTCTGGCTGCCGATGGGCACATTGTTGACATAGACCGTAACAAGCGAGCGGTTGAAATCCAGATTCTCGGCGTAGCGGTAGTGCAGCTCCAGCTCGCTGCCGTACGCAAGCTGGCGGTTGTTTGCAAAATTGACGAAATAGTCCACCTTCTGGCGGAACGGGCCGCTGAGGTAGGTGCCGCTCTCAGTCGGGTAGACGTACTGAGCGGTCCCCTCCTTACGCATGAACACATCCTCGCTCGCGGAGATTCGCTTGACCGTCTTTTTGAGCTGATTCATCACATCCGCATTGCCAAGCTCCGCGGCGGCCAGATCCAGCCCTGCGCCGTCGTTTGCAGACACGACGAGCACGTTTGTTCCGCCGGCGACCAGCGCCAGCACCGCACCCGAACCCTCCGTTCCGCCCGCCGCGTCCACCGCCTGCGCGAGCTCCGCGGGGAGGTTGCCCGGTTTAGCGATGTAGATGACGTACTTCTTATTCTTCAGATGCGTCAGACTGTCGGCCGCAAGCAGGTCGATATTCTGGTAGTCCTTCGTCGCCTTGCTCGAGACGCCTGCAAGCACCGTAAACGCCGCATCCAGCTCATCGTCGTCAAACCCGGTTGCGAGCGCAACGGCGCTCTGGCTGTTCTCCAGCGCGTCGATCGACGTAAAGCCGGTGTAAAACTGATCGATCGACTCGCAGGCGGCGGCCGGCGTATAGGATACCTCGATGACCGATTCACTGAAGATATTCATCCAGTTTGCGCTCGTCACGTCGTCCACGCACGGCAGGCCGTTGTAGGTTCGGATATAACCCTCAATGCGGATGGTGTTGTAGCCCTCAACCAGGTGTTCGACGGGGATCTTGAGCGTGAGCGAGCGCCTCAGCCCGTCCGTCACTGGAACATTCTCCGAGTAAAACCGCACGCCGTTGATCGAGATCGTGATGTTTGAGATGTATTCCGACACGAGCTGCGTCGTAGAGAAGCTCATCGTAAAGCGCGCGTCCTGGATATCCCACTCGCCGATGTTGAATCCCTTCGTCACGTCGGAGAACAGCCCGGTCATATAGTAATCCGTCCCAAACTCCGTCGTGGAGACCAGCCCGCCCGTGGCAAGCGTCAACTCCGTGCTCTGCGCGGGTGTCGCCGTCGCCTCGGGCGCCGTCGCTTCCGGCGTGGCGGAGGGCTCGCCCGTTGCGCTCGCTTCCGCGACGCCTCCTTCCGCGCGCGATGCCACAAGCGGCACCGCGCAAAGCAGGCATACCGCCGCAATCGTTATCAGGATGATTCGTTTCATGAGCACCATTCTCCTTTGTTCCGCTCCGATTCAGTTCAAGGCTTCTATCTTTCCGCCGCACTCAGCCATTTTTCCCGCAGGCGGCGCATCCGCCCGGCGGTCTCTTTTTCGCCCACGCGCCTCCGCGCTCAAAACCGCTCCGTCTTATACCAGCGCGCCCGGCGATGCAGGATCACGTCGATCAGGTATTGCACCAGCCCATAGGCCGCAACCGCCATCCAAAGCTTGGAATACGTAAAATACATGAGTATGGTGATGAGCAGGTTCGACAGGCGCATCTCCCCCTTTTCGGTCGTCAGCGTGATAAACACGGTGATGACAAACAGGCAGATCGCCGAAAACCACAGCATCCCGCTCAGGTTCGCCAGCGTCAGCGAGATCAACCCGAGCGCATTGAGGAAAAACAGCGAATCGGAGACGATCAGCGCGCCGAGCAGCACGAAATACACCGACATGAAATACAGCAGGTCGAACTTGACGCTGAACTGCCGCAGCTGAAACAGCTTTGGAAAGTTTTTGACCAACACATAGATATTCCCCTTGACCCAGCGCACCCGTTGACGAAACCAGACCTTGAGCTTCTGCGGCTCCTGCTCCCAAGTGACGGAGCGCGGAACGAGCTTGATCTTGTAGCCCATCGCATAGATGCGAAAGCTCAGCTCCGTATCCTCGGCCATGGCCTTATCGTCCCACCCGCCGATCGATTCGAGGATCGACCTGCGGATGACGAAGTTCGTCCCCGGTATCGTGCACAGGTGGAAGAGCTGCCAGCGGCCCGCCTGCGCCATCCACTGAAACGAGAGCGTCTCGATGTTGATAAACCGCGTCAGCAGGTTCACATCCCGGTTGCGCGTGCGAAATTTCCCGATGGCCGCGCCGAGCGATTCATCGCTCTCGATCTCTTCGATCAGGCTGATGAGCGCGTTTGTCTCCGGCGTGTTGTCCGCGTCGTAGACCGCGATATACTCTCCGCGGCTCTGTGCAAAGCCGATGTTCAGCGCGTTTGACTTGCCCTTGCCGCCTGTGGTCCGGTCGGTGTGGATCAGACGAAGCGCACGCGAGGGGTAGCGTTTTTGGATGCCCTCGAGCAGCGCGCGGCTGTTGTCCGAAGAGTTGTCGTTGATCACGATGATCTCCATCCGGTCGGACGGATAGTTCAGCCGCAGGAGCGACTCCACGGTCTGCTCGATGACGAGCGCTTCGTTGTGCGCCGGCACCAGGACGCTGACAAAGGGATATGTCTTGAGCGCCTTGCGCTCCTGCCGCGAAGAGCGGATATAGTAAACATACCCCGCCACAACCAGCACCTGATTGATCATGAGCAGGGACCAGATACAGATCAATGCGATTAAGCCCAGCAGATCATAGTTCATCTTCGTTTCGCCGTATCTTCGGTTCATTTGGCCGCGGGCTCTCTGCCGCCGCCTGTGCCTGCGCCTGACGCACATCCTTCTTGTGGAGAAACTTCTTCCAGTACAGCCGGTAGCCAAAGGCGATCAGCGCCAGCACGATCAGCATGCTGACGATCACGATCACAAACAACACCTGGTTTCCTTTGTCCACGAGAAACGCATAGCTCTGCTCCGTCGTTTCTCGGTATTGAAAGTCTGCGTCCACCGCGCGCTGGTCGTCATAGTAGCCGTCGCCCGCAGAATACCGCCCGTAGTCGCCGATCTGCAGCCATTTTTCATTCAGCGCGTCGATCATGGCGTCCAGCTCCGCCTCGCTCTTGGGCAGGTCGAAGCGGAGCACGGTATCGATCGGCAGGGAGATAAACAGCTCGTTTTGCGGCAGTATGGCGCTGAGCGCCTCCAGCGAGATGGAGTAGGGCGTTATCACCTCGTCATAGATGCGGATCCCGTTGTCGAGAAACGTCTGATACGCCTGCTCGAGCCGCACCTCCAGCGGATCGCCGACCAGTTCGTTGCCCGTTTCGAGGGCCTCGTGCATGATGATCGAGCCGCCGACGGACTGGATGTATCGCAATACGTTGGCATAGCGCTGAAACGAGGGATACTCCGTGTTGTAGTAGACCGGCATGACGCTCACGATAAACGGTATCCCGCTTTCATAGAGCTTCTCGGCCGTCAGCCGCAGCAGCTCCAGATCCTCAAAGGGGTATATCTCGTCGAGCAGCACGTACATGCTGCCGCCGTCCCTTTGGCCAAAGTAGCGGTTGAGCATCTGTCCCGCCGCAAAGGCGGAGAGGTCGTCCCCGCGCAGATAGGGCGCGTACAGAACCGCGTCCGTCTCTGCACAGAGCGGATACGCCTCGCCGAAGAACGAAATGCTGCCGATCGCCGCGCCGGATGTCTGGCGGATATAGGCAGTCCCCGTCTCCACAACCACCTGCTCGGCGTTGTCGTATACGCTCAGCTGCGCGCGCACCGCGCCCTCCGTCCATCCGATCACGATGCCCGGAAGCGAGGTGAACGCATCCCCGATGCAGGCGATCTGCTTGCCCGTCTCCAGCGCATCCGGCAGCGGCGCGCTATCCTGCAAAACGATGTAGTCGTACTTCTGCAGCACGTCTTTTTCATACGCCGAAACGCTCAGCGCGTCCACCTGCTTGCCGCAGGCGGCGATCAGGTCGGAGACGACGCGCATCTCCTCCTTGCTGCGGTAGATCAGCAGCACCCGGTCGGAATCCGCCGCAGCAGACCGCGACGGCAAGACCGCCAGCAGGACGGCCGCCATCAGGATCCACAGGACGGTTTTTCGAACCATAAGCACCTCTTTCTCCGGCCGCGCAGCCCCCGGATGCCGCGCGTACGCTATCCCCGAAACGCCAGCAGCGCCGTGAGATTGTCAAACGCGTATAGCTCCAGCGTCTGCGCGTCTGCAAACGCGCCGTAGACCTCGCTTTCCCGGTCAAGCACCTGAAAGCGCTCCATCTGCTCCATGCTTGCGCGGTAGAGTTCCTCGTCGCCCTCCGATCTGCCGATGCACGCGCTGATGGCATAGATCGCTGTGGACTCCACCTGGCCGATGCTGCCGCCGCCGGTATCATACGCCCCATACAGCGTCCCGCGCTCGACGAGCCGCCGGACGAAGTCTACGCTGCTCTGCGGGCACTCCCCGATCTCGGAGAGATGGAGCATGGTCAGCAGCGACTGTACGGTATCGATGTCCCGGTCGGCGTATGCACCGTCCGCATAGGTGTAGGAGCGCGCAAACATCGGAAACCGGTCGCCGAGATATCCGCCCAGCGCAACGGTGCGCATTTCGTCGAACACCGGCTGCCAGCGCCCGTCCAGCTCCGCCAGCCTGCGCAGCGTGCCGAGGTCGAGGTAGCACAGCGTGACCGACTCGGTCCCCGCGCCATAGTGTTCGTCGTAGTAATCATACACGCGCCCGCCGGCGACGTTGGTGCGATATAGCCGTCCGGCGTATTCCAGCGCGGTCTTTTGGTATTCCCCGCCAAACGCATCGTAACCCTCCAGCAGCGCGCGGATGATGCGCAGGTCATCCAGAAATGCGTTCACTGGATACGCGCCGTCCTTCTGCGAATAGCGATAGGACAGGATCTCCCCCGTGTCGAGCCGCTCCTCGACAAACGCGAGCGAGCGTTCAAACAGCGCACGCTCGCCCGCCGCCGCAGCGTAGCGCATCAAAAGCCCCATAGACTCCGAGAGCACCTGCGCGCCTGTCGCCAACGCGGCATCCGGCGCCTTGTCGAGGTAGTTGGTGCGGATGCCGCCATCGTCCGCCGTCAGATGCGCCTCTACAAATGAGAGGCAGAGCGCCTCACGCTCGGATGCGTCCGCGACCGCGGCAGCCGTTCCCTTCGGCGCGGCGTTCGTGCGCGGCGCGCAGGCAAGCACCGCCGCCACCGCTCCGGCCAGAGCAAGCCAGGCATATCGCTTCAACTTCCCGCTGCCGCTACGCATCCGTGCCCGCCTCCGCCGCCGCGAGAGCCCTCTGCCGCTTCTGGCGGTATTTCCCGTCAAAGAAGCGGATCGCATGAACCACCATGATGACGTTTACAAAGTCAAACGCCACGTTGTACAGAAAGATATGCTTCGCCAGATCTGCGTCGCCCGCGCCGAGGATCGAGACCGCTACCTGCGAAAGGCCGATCGCCATCAGCCCGAGCATGACCAGAAGCTTTCGCGGTTTCCGATACAGCAGCCCGAGCACGCTCACCGCCCAGATGACGACGAAGCCGATCGTCCGCGGCGCGTTGGCAAGCTTGAGGCTGCTGTACAGCGAAAACGTATCCGCCAGCGTATTCGCCGGATATCCGGCGGAAGCCTCGTAGTTGCCCATGTTCGGCCGGTTTTGATACGCGCTCTTGGCCGCGAGCTTGAGCATGTTGACGAAGGATTCCGGGTTCTCAAGGTAGTACTTCGCGATGGAGAGAACATTGTACTGACTGTAAAACCGGTCGGCCAGCAGCGGGTTCTCCGGATCGATCTCCGGGTACTTGTCGAAATAGATCGTCCCGTCGAGCAGTTCAAACTGCTCGTCGATGTCAAACGACTCCAGCGCCTCCACCGGGTTGTCGGAGATCATCAGCACGCCGCGCGTCATGGAGTGATACATGTTGATATTGGTGAAGCTATCCGAGATCAGCAGGTAGACGATCACGCCCGACGCGGCCAGCGCAAAGGAGCCTGCGACGATCGCCGCGCGAAACAGTTTGCCGCGTTCCTTCTTGAAAAACAGAAAGATCAGGATGGCGAGCAGCACGCCGATCGGCGCAAACTGCTGCTTGGAAAACGTCAGCACCAGTCCGTTGACCACAAACGCTGCCAGCAGCACCCCGGGGCGGTACCGTCCGTCGATGTACAGCAGCAGACTGGTCACGCATGCAAGCAGGCTGATGTAAGCCACCGGCTCGGCATAAAACGAGCTGAAATACGCGGTGTATCCCGTATCCAGCAGCACGAATAGGCAGACCGCGCCGACCGCCAGCGCGCTCACCAGCGTCAGCCGGTCGGAGAGATAATCCACAAAGAAATACAGCACCACGAGGAAGTAGACCGACAGCACTCCCGCAAGAAAGCGCAGGTCAAACACCGCATCGTTGCCCGTAAAAAGCTTATCGAGCCAGATGGCTGGCTGAATCAGCAAAAACTGCGAGGAGTAGACCGTCGTTTCATATTCATTGAAATACTGCATGATGCCGTATTCGCGAATGTAGTATCCGTTGTATAGATATTCGCTGTTTTGCGGCAGGTCATAGAGCCCCTGCGCATAGGTGACGCGCTGGAAGTCGCCGTTGTCCTCCATGCCGATGCAGGGCGGCAAAAACAGCACCACCGTGATGATCACAGCGGCCGCCAGCACCGCAAGCGGCGCGGCAAGCTTATTCCAGCTTCGTATCTTGCCCGTCATTTCCTTTGCTTTCCTATTCCTGCGCGGTCACGTTCGCGATGCAGGTATACACCACAAACAGGTTCCCGCTGCTTTGCCCGCTCACGCGCCCGACGCGGACGGTGTCCGCATCGATCACTTCCAGCACCTGCGTCATCGCGTCGTACTTCGCATTATACAGCCAGTCGTCCGCCTTCAAGCCGTGCGACGCCGC
>JAEWQH010000032.1 GCA_023399275.1 Bacillota bacterium | reverse complement strand
AAGCCGTCCACCATTGACCATCGATCGACCACTATTAATGGTTGCAAATTTTATAAATACGTGCGCTATATTGACAATTGATGGAAATAATGCTAATATGAACAAGGTTTTAAGAAACAATTGACTGCTTTTGACCACTAAAGGGGTATTTCATGAAAACTGGGTCAAATATTCGCCTTAGAAGCGACGGGCGTTTTGAAGCGCGATACGAAAAAGACAGAACTCCGGACGGCAAAATTGTTTATGGATATTGCTATGCCAAAACCCATGCGGAGGCCGAAGAAAAGAAAAACAAAGCTCTGGCGGCACTGTCAAAACAGCCGCTTGCGAAGCAGATGAATTTGCTGATTTTGGGCGCGGGTGGTCAGGGTCAAGTGGTTAAAGAGCTTGCACAGGATGTTGGTGTTTTTAAGAGGATTGCTTTTTTAGACGATGATCTGAATAATCCCTATGCTGTGGATACTTGTGATAACTGCTGGAAGTATGTAGACGAATACCCAATTGCGATTCCGTCTGTCGGTAACAACGTGTTACGTCAAAAGTGGATTGAAATGCTGGTGCGATACGGTTTTATACTGCCCACGCTGGTACATAGTACTGCTACCGTTTCCCCAAGTGCAGAAATCGGCTATGGTACGGTAGTAGAGGCAAAGGTTACTATCAGCGCAAATGCCAAAATCGGCGTGGGGTGCATTATAAGCAGCGGTGCGATCATCGAAAGAAACGTGACTATTGCTGATTGGACACATGTTCAGTGTGGCGTAACGGTTAGAAAGCAATAAACGACTTTAATTATGCTATGGAGGGCATTTATTATGAAAATAGACTTTTCACCTCCCGATATTGGCGAAGACGAAATTGCAGAAGTTATAGATACTTTGCGTTCAGGATGGATAACAACCGGCCCAAAAACCAAAGAACTTGAACGTCAGTTGGCAGCATTTTGCCGTACCAGTAAAGCGGTGTGTTTAAATTCGCAAACCGCAGCTGCGGAATTGACGCTTCATCTTTTAGGGATTGGGCCGGGAGATGAGGTCATCGTGCCTGCCTATACATATACTGCTTCTTGTAGTGTAATATGCCATGTCGGTGCGACTCCTGTTATAATTGACTGTGCACCTGATAGTTTTCAGATGGATTATGACAAAATGGAAGCGGCAATTACAGAAAAGACGAAATGTATTATACCTGTTGAACTAGGCGGTGTGGTTTGCAACTACGAACGTATTTTTGCCGCCGTAGAGAATAAGAAACATTTGTTCCAAGCATTTAACGATATACAAGAAGCTATTGGTCGCATCATTATAGTGGCGGATGCTGCCCATGCTTTAGGAGCAAGTTGGCATGGCAAAATGTGTGGTGAAATTGCAGATTTCACTACCTTTTCTTTCCATGCTGTAAAAAATTTTACTACCGCCGAGGGTGGTTGTGTGGTTTGGAAGGACATACCTGGTATTGATAATGAGGCACTATATAATCAATACATGTTACTTTCCTTACACGGCCAATCTAAGGATGCTCTGGCGAAGACTAAACTAGGGTCTTGGGAATATGATGTTATTGCACCATATTACAAATGCAATATGACCGATATAATGGCATCCATTGGCATTGCCCAGTTAAAACGTTATTCTCAGATTTTAGAGAGACGTCAAGTAATGATTGGTGACTATAATAGAGGCTTTACTGATTTGCCGATACAGGTGTTACAGCATTATGACGATCATTACAAAAGTAGTGGACATCTGTACTTAGTACGTCTTATAGGCAAAGATTCTAATTATCGCAATCAATTTATTATTCAAATGGCAAAACAGGGCATTTCCTGCAATGTTCATTATAAACCGTTGCCGATGTTGAGTGCGTATATAAATAAGGGCTTTAAAATGATAAATTATCCTAATGCTTATGAAATGTATCATAATGAGATAACGTTACCATTACACACATTGCTGACAGATAAGGAAATAGAATATGTTACAACATGCTTTGTGGAGTGTTTGAAAATTGTATAAGAAATATTTAAAACGCTTTTTGGATATTTTTCTTTCTCTATTGGGATTGCCTATACTCATTATAGTGCTTATACTCTTTGCTCCGATAATATACTTGACGGATAAAGGCTCTATTTTTTATAATGCACCTCGGTTGGGACGTAACGGTGCAATATTTAAGATGTATAAGCTTAGGAGCATGTATCTAAATTCGCCGGACATCAGGTTGGAAGATGGTTCGACTTATAATGCATCTGATGATCCTAGGGTGACGCCTATCGGACGTTTTTTGAGAAAAACTTCGCTGGATGAAGCCCCCCAGATAATTAATGTACTAAAGGGTGAAATGAGTGTTGTGGGACCTAGGCCGGATCTGCCAGACATTGTAGATTTATATGGAGAAAATCAACATATTAGGATGTCGGTACGACCGGGCATAACAGGATATTGTCAGGCATATTTTAGAAATAATATCCGTTTAGAAGATCGATTCGAAAACGATGCTTACTATGCTCGTAATATTTCTTTTAAAATGGACATTCGTATTATTTTTAAAACCGCTGTTATAGTATTATTGCAAAAAAAAGTATATAGGGATGCAGATACGAAGGAGTATGTGTCGAATGAGTAACACGGTATTAAAAAATAGGTTTATAAATATTAATGAGGACATTTTTAATACACAAGTTTTTAAACGCATTATGGGAAATCTTGAAATAGTAGACTCTAAGGATTATTATTCTAATCCTCAACTTTATTATAGAGATTTGTGCGATACAGTTCTTGATGCAAGATCGTCCGGCTTTGACCATTTGACCTGCAAGGTTAATACTCAAGACCGACATATTGTAAATGCATTAGAGAAATGTGGATTTTACTTAGCTGATACTTTAGTGACCTATGCTTTTTGTTATTCAAAAAATAGGCTCCCAAACATAAAATCCAACTGTATTATTGAAGATTGTCTCCAAGAAGATCTCTCTGCACTAAAAAGAATAGCACGAAAATCATTTAAGATTGACAGATTTCATTCAGATACATCGCTGCCAAATGAATTATGTGATGAGTACTATGCACAGTGGGTGGAAAATGCTTATAACGGTTTTGCTGATCGTGTTATTGTAGCTAGATATAATAAGGAAACAGTTGGCTTTACAACTCTAAAAATTAACCATCAAGAATCATGTGCTCATTTAAATTTAGCCGCGGTATCTGATAGTTACCGTGGCCTAGGTATATATACAGAGATGATTCATGAAGGAGTCCGTTGGCTCATGAGTCAGCCCAATATCGAAAAAGTGTTTACAGGTACTCAAATTAATAATCTTGCAGTTCAAAAGACTTGGATAAAACTTGGGTTTACCGTCTATGATAGCAAATATGTTTTCCAAATGCCGCTATGAATAATGGGTGATTTGTACGAGACTCTTAGAAATGATAATATTAAAAAGGAGCCAGTAAGGTAATGAAAAGAGTTTTGTTGATTAATGGTTCGCTATATTTGCCCGGTGAAGGGGGATATAAGAGAACGTTATGCCTGTTTGATATGATGAAAGGACAAGGCTACGATGTCACTTTGATCACTGGCGATTTTAATCATTATGCAAAAAAGAAAAGGGATGTAAAGGATTTCTATCTTAAATATCCCAATTATAAAAATGTGATTATATTGCCTAAAATTACATATAAACGTAATATTTCAGTTTTAAGATATACTAGTGATATCATATTTTCTTATACAGTTGCGAACTGGATTCAAAAACATATTAGCGCATATGACGTGGTTTATTTAAATATGCCAGACATAAATACAATTCTTAAAGTTTCAAAAATATGCACGGCGAAAAGAATTCCTATGATCATCGATGTTAGGGACTTGCATCCGGAAGCAATGAGAATTGTATTTAAAAACGAATTACTATATAATATAATGACTTTACCAATGAAAATAATGGCAAATAAAGCTTATTGCTGTGCCGACGAACTTATCGCTGTGTCAGAAGAGTATTTAGAACGAGGACTTCAGGTAAATAAAAAGGTAAAGAATCCAAAAGTTGTTTATATTGGAGCTACGATGGATAGATTTAATGAAGGCATTGATAATTATGCAGCGAACATCCAAAAGTCAGATAGCGAGTTTTGGGTGACCTACGTAGGAACAATTGGTACCAGTTACGATTTAAAAACGCCGATTCTAGCAATTGATAAATTGAAAAAAGCCAAAAATATTAATGTAAGATTAAAAATACTCGGACAAGGCCCTGAAGAGGATGCACTAAAGAGGCTTGTTCATGAAAGAAGTATTAATAATATAGATTTTATGGGTTTTTTAGATTATGAAAAGATGGCGGCGTTTTTATCCAAAAGCGATATAGCTTTAAATTGTATTAAAAAGAATGCATCGCAAAGCATCATTAATAAAGTAGCAGATTATTTTGCAAGTGGAATTCCTATGCTTAATAGCTGTTGTAATAAAGAGATGCAATGGTTGATAGAAAATTTTAATACTGGGTTAAATTATGAGGCGGAAAATGAGGAGGATTTCATAGAGAAGTTTATGAAATTGTATGATAATCAAGAACTTAGGCTGTTGTGTGGAAATAACGCCAGAAAACTTGCGGCAGAAAGATTCGACAGAGCTAACAGTTATAAAGAGATTATTAAAACTATTGACACTGTTCAGTTTCAAGGATGACCATTAGCTAGATCTATATTTGAGAATTAAGGTGGTCACCTAAAAGCTTTTGTATACATTTGAATAAGCAATAATGGGAGAACTTAAGAAACAAGTCTGGGTAGTAATGATATAAAATATATACTTAGTTTGGAGATTATAATATGAGCATACAAGTACTGGTTGCGACTATGCACCAAGAAGACCATTCATTATTAGAAAAAATGAATGTCCAGTCTGATGCAATAATTAGCAACCAGTGTGGAAAAAATTCTATTGAAGAATTTGTTTGGCGAGGATATAGAATTAAATATTTAAATTTTAATGAACGTGGTGTAGGATTAAACCGTAATAATTCTCTAATGAGAGCCGAAGCTGATATATGTATTTTTGCTGACGATGATGTAGTTTATGTCGATAATTATTCTTCTCTTATTGAAGGATTTTACGAACAGCATCCTGAGGCTGATGTAGTTATCTTCAATTTATTGGTTACCAGAAATGGGAAAACAAAAAACATAGTAAAAGAAACAAAACGTGTCGGAAGGAAAGGGCTAACTTCATTTGGTACGTTTTCTATAAGTATACGGAGAAATGCGATACGAAGGGCTAATATTTATTTTCATTTAGACTTTGGCGGTGGGGCTAAATTTAGCTGTGGAGAAGACACAATTTTCCTCCAAGATTGTGTAAAAAAAGACTTAATAGTTTATACCTGCACGGAGACAATTGGCTTTGTTAATCACGGTGTGTCAACTTGGTTTCAGCAATTTAACGATAAGTTTTTTTATGATAAGGGAGTATTATTTCACCATATTAGTAATCATTTGGCTAAAGCAATTGCTTTATACCATTGCTTAAAACACAGAAAGCTTTATTCTGATTATGGTTGGGTAAAAGCTTATATGAAAATGCTGAGGGGTATAGATGACGCCAATAAAGATATTATCTAACCCATTAATGATTATGAGGTTAAAAAAGTTGTATGATGTTTTCTATTATTGTGCCCATATATAAAGTTGAACCATATCTTGATCGTTGCATAATATCTTTAAGAGAGCAAACATTTCAAGAAATCGAAATTATATTAGTTGATGATGGCAGTCCTGATAATTGCCCTTACATCTGTGATAGATATGCGAGGGATGACAATCGCATTAAAGTAATTCACAAAGATAACGGGGGACTATCGGATGCACGAAACAAGGGGTTGGAAGCAGCAAAAGGTAAATATATAATATTTGTTGATGCTGATGATTATATAGAATTAAATACATGTGAACGGTTTGCTCCCTTTGCCAATAAGGGATATGATATTTTAATTGGCGATGCAATTATTGAGGGCGGTTTCAGCAGCATACAGCATATTGATGCATATGAAGAAATAATGTCAGGATCCGAATATCTAAAAAAGTCATTTATCCAAAAAAGAGCGCCGATGGCAGCTTGGCTAAATATATACAAACGAGAATTCTTATTAAATAATGATCTTCAATTTAAATTTGGAATTCTTCATGAAGATGAGCAGTTTACACCTAGAGCTTTTCTAAAAGCAAATACTGTTGTCTGTACAAAAATTGACTTTTATCACTATATAATCCGCGAAGATTCAATCACAACAAGGAAGGATAAACGTAAGAATAGCAGAGATATGATTGATACTTGCCATGAGTTAGAAATAATATATCAAGAAATTAACGATAACACACTAAGAATCTACCTACTTAATTCATTAGTTGATAAATATTTAAATATGTTTCAGCTAGGAGCCTTATTTCGTTATGGTAATAATTTTATATGCAAAGAATTTTGTAAGCGTAACGCAAAGATTAGAAAGACTTTATGGAAAACTCGGTTGTTTTGTATGAGCCCATGGTTATATTGGCATATTAATTATTTTGCAAAACGCTTTCTTGCATAGGTATCATTAATTGGTTTTAATAGAAAAAGCGCTATAAATCAGTCGAGTTAACACTGAATGATTCAGAGAGGTTCATATATAAATGTATAACAGTACAAAAGAAACACGGCGACGTTTATCACTTCTCTCCGTTGGTATCATATTTTTGATCATGTTTACTTTGTTAAACACATCAGTTTATGGAGCTTCTCTTTCCTGGGTGGTTATTCCTTGCTCAGTAATATTATTTGGAGCGATTCTAAAAGGAAAACTTATGTTACATCCGCATAAATTATTGCTCATTGTATTTTGGGGGATATTCTTATTCTCAACCCTTATATCCAATATTGTACCGCTGCAAAGAGACTTGATTACTTTTTTTGTATTTTGCTTAGTTTATTTCGCCGCTACATCTAAAGACTATTCAGTTAAAGAAATAAGAGCTTTTGTTAATATATATATTCTGGTTGGACTTTATGGTTCAGCTAATATTTTACTTAACTGGGTTAATCGTAATTATTATAATGCATGGTTTGCGCGAGCTTCATTTTCTTTTATGGGTGTCTATAAAGACCCTAATTATACGATGGCATTTATTGTTCCCTCATTTGCCCTATTGTTTCTTAAATGGAGTAACTCAACAGGGAGAAAAAGAAAGTATTTTATGCCGGGACTATTACTAGGTATTCTTTCTATGATTATCACCGGCTCTAGAGGGGCCATGCTAACGACTCTTTTGTTTTTAATTATTTATGCTTTTCTACCGTCCAATATGAAGATAAGTAAAAAAATAGCCATTATAATTTTTATTTCAGGTGCTATTACTCTTGGAATAGTTTTTTTCATAAAGTATTTACCACGGAGCGCCCTTGAAAGGATATTACAATCATCCCAAGACTCCCGTTTAGATTTATGGAGAGTCGCTTTAAGAGTCTTCTATGAAAATCCAATTATTGGAGGCGGAATGAATGCTGCGAATACTATTTCTCGAAGCTTGACAGGAACCGATTCACATAATGTTTATATAGATATTTTATGCAATAGTGGCTTTTTAGGAGCTATAACTTTTGTAATATTTTTTATTTTAAATTGCCTTAAGTCAACTAGAGCGAATCGAGTTTTTATATATAGTATAGGACTATCT
>JAEWQH010000026.1 GCA_023399275.1 Bacillota bacterium | reverse complement strand
ATCCTCGCCGACGCGGGAGACCGTAAAGCGCAGCAGGCCTTCTCCGTTGATGCTGCCGCCGGTGACCGGGGAGCCGGGCTGCTTCTCGACGGGCAGCGATTCGCCGGTGAGCATGCTTTCGTCCACGCTGGACGCGCCGTCGAGCACGACGCCGTCTACGGGGATCGCGCCGCCGGGGCGGACGAGCACCACGTCGCCCACGGCGACCTCGTCGAGCGACACTTCGAGCTCAGCGCCGTCCTTGACGATGGTTGCGGTTTGCGGGCGGAGGTTCATGAGCTTCTTGATCGCCTCGGAGGTCTTGCTCTTGCTGATGGCCTCGAGGTATTTGCCGAGCATCACGAGGGTAATGACTACGGCGGCGGACTCAAAATAGAGGTGCTGGGAAAAGCCGGTGTCGCCGAGAAAGATCAGCACGGTCGCATACACGCTGTAGAGAAAAGCGCTGCCGGTGCCGATGGCGACGAGGGTATCCATGTTTGGCGCGCCCTTAAAGAGCGTCTTAAACCCCACGCGGAAGAATCGGCTCCCCGCGATGAGCACCGGGATCGTCAGCAGCAGCTGCACAAGCGCAAAGCGCAGCGGATGCATGTGCGGATCCATAAACGCGGGCAGCGGCACGCCGAGCGCGGGGAACATATGCGCCATGGCGACATAGAGTAGCGGCGCGGCGAACGCGATGGATACGATGAGGCGCAGCTTCATGACGCGCAGGGCTTTCTCGCGCTTCTCCTGCTCGACATCGCGCGCATTTTCTGCGGTAAGGTCGAGTGGCGTATAGCCGGCGTTTGCAATCGCTTCGCGCACCTGCGCGAGCTTGACCTTGGCCGGATCGTAGGAGAACGCGGCGCGATTGGTGGCGAGGTTGACGGAGGGTTCGCTCACACCGTCGAGCTTTTTGAGCGCGCGCTCCACTGCGGCGGAGCAGCTCGCGCAGGTCATGCCGTCTACGCCGAGCTCGGCATGCCGGAGTGTCTGCGGGGGCACGAGGTCGTAGCCCGCGCCTTCCACGGCGGCCTTGAGCTGGTCGAAATCGACCTTCGTTTCGTCATATTGTACGCGCAGCGTCTCGGTCGCGAGGTTGACGGACGCTTCCGTCACACCCTCCACCTTGCCCGCGGCGCGCTGCACATGTGCCGAGCACGCCGAGCAGGTCATGCCCGTTACCTGGTAGCTGGATTCTTTCATGTAAGCAAAATCCCCCCTGATCTAAGAGTTAGAACCATTATACACCCGTGCGGCAGGTTCGTATGTGAAAAAACGCACAATATATGTTTAAAATGCGCTTACCGCCGGTTGAGCAGCCGCGCGACGAAGGGGCGGTGCACCGAGATGATCCCTTCCGGGCAGAATTCCTGGCAGCAAAAGCAGCGGATACAGGCTTTTCCATCGATCTGCGCGCGCCGCTCGCGGATGGTGATGGCGCTTGCGGGGCAGACGCGCCTGCATTCGCCGCAGCCGATGCAGCGCGCCCGGTCGATCCGCGGCCGGCTGGCGAACATGCCCGAGAGCAGCGTCGCCGCCGCCGCGTGCTTGGTGCCCCAGAGGGTGACGTCGTGCTTCGGCGTCAGCTGAAAGTCCGGGACGACGAACGATTCAAGATCTCCGAATACGCTGAGCTCACCGGCGCTCTGCGGGACGAGCCCGCGGGAGACCGCCGCGTGGAGCGTTGGCACGTCGTCCGCCGTGAGATTCATCAGGTGCGCGCCGGCAAGATCCAGCGCATGCGGGTTGAAGGCGGCGAGGATCGCGCCCATAAAGCGCGGCGTTCCGCCGGAAGGGCCGTTTCCTTCCATCGCCATGATCGCGTCCGCGATTGACAGCCGCGGCTTGCACCATTCGCAGATATCCACGAGCATGTTTGCAAATGCTTCGTGCGTACTGTAGCGGTAGTGATACTCCGGCTTGCGCAGCCCGGGCACTGCGCCGAAGAAGTTCTTGCATGCGCCGGTATACGCCATCAGCCCGTGCGTCTTGAGCTTACACAGGTCGATGATGGCGTCTGCCTCGAGCAGATAGCTTGTGATTTCAAACGTCTTCGCCTCGACCGCCTCGGGGTACGATACCTCCCGTATGGAAAAATCGTCGTTGAGCTTGGCGCCGGTTTGGAGCACCTGGCGCATGCCGGTGCCGGTATAGATCGACGAGAGGTAGGCTGCGTTGAACGGCCCGCCCGGGCTGTCTCCCAGCACGACGCTCGCGCCGCGCTCGATCAAAAGCTCGCACAGCGCGAAAGCCACCTGCGGGTGTACGGTCGCCGCCTTTTCCGGCTTAAAGCGCATCAGCAAGTTGAGCTTGATCGCGATCTTCATGCCGGGGGTCACCCACTCCAGCCCGCCGATCGGCTCCAGCGCCGAGAGCAGAGCGGATTTTACCGCCTGCGGGTCATAGCTTTTGCAGCCGGCAATCGAGACATCCCGGTTCATACCTGTCGTCCTCGCGATCTGCGGCGGCTTCCCTTGGGGATGCGCCGCGTGTTTACCGGGATTATAACACAAAACGCGGCGTTTGGGCGCGGCGGCGCATCCCGGCCGCCAAGAGGCGCGTTTGTGGCGGCAAAAGCATGCTTTGTGACAATGGGCGCGTTTTTTTGCGCGCGCTTCTTATAGTGGAATCAGGCTGCGTGTCGTCCCGGACGAAGACACGCTGTTCATCGACGCATGGAGATACGAAGCATGCTGCATTTTTCAAGCATTCAGGAAGCCATACAAATACTTGCCTGCCTGCAGGAGCTGTTCTGGGGAGTGAGGGTCGTAGATACCGCAACGGGCGCGATGCTGTATTCCACCATACCCGCGCTGCTGGAGTCCGACGACGTCGTCGGAACGGGGCCGTCTGCGGAGCTCTTCGCCGTGGCGGACACGTCGCCGCGCAGATCCGTGTTTGTGACGCGGCATCACGGCGCTTACGAGCGCGTGACGGTCGGCGTGCGGATCGGCGGGAGCGACTGCGTGCTGGATCTGTTGCAGCCGGTCAGCGACCGGGTGGTCTTTGCGGATCGCCGCAGTGCCGGCGGCCGGGCGGAGGCGGAGATCGCGCACCAGACCTGCGCGCTGCTGCTGATCGACCGGCTGACCGGCTGCTACAATGAGCGCTATCTTTCCGAGCAGCTGCCGCTTTCACTGTCCGAGGCGAGATCGCTCGGGCTGCCGCTCTCGCTGATCCGGTGCAATGTCGACGGCCTGGCGGGCGTCAACGAGCGATTCGGCGCGTTTACGGGCGACCGGCTGCTGCAGCACGTCGCGCTGCAGATTCAGCAGCGGATCAGCAGCGCCGGGTGCTGGACGGCCCGCGTTCCCGGACACGACTTCTACACCTGCCTGCTCGGGATCGATCGGCATACCGCGCGAAAGATCGCCGAACGCGTCCGCTCTTTCCTGACGGGGGAAAGCTTTGATACCGGCACATCCGAGATCCGCGTTTCATGCACTTTCGGCCTGTCGAGCGTATCGCCGGAAGAGGCGGAAGCGGACTGCGGCCTCCTGCTCGAAAGGGCGCGAAAGAACCTGGCGCTGGCGAAAAGTGCCGGCGGGAATATCGTTATCTAATCTGCGGGAAACACCATGCGACGATGTGATAAAAGGGCGCGCCGACGCGTGCCGGTTCTCGGCCGCGCGGTGCGGCGCACGCGCAGACTTAGAGGCGAAGAAAAGCCGTATATTCCCGGGAAAAGAAGAAATGTTACCTTGTAATTCTAATTTCCATACAAATTTAGAGCATTTCATGACAACGAATCCTGTTATTACTATTTTATTTTGTATAATCAGTGCGTATCACTAAATGTAAATGATAAGCGAGTCAACATGTCCATCATAGTGTGACATGTTCTGTCGTCATCGATCGAAGAAAGAGACCGGATCGCATGAAAATAACACGCTCGTCAAACAAGGAGGACTTCAGTTATGAACAGGTCGATGGGTAAACGTATCCTCAGCTTCGTGCTGTGCGGATTGATGCTTTTTACGCTTCTTCCGACCAGCGCGCTGGCGGAGAATGTGGAGGCGCCTGCCGAGACTTCCGCTCCCGCGGAGGCCACCCAGCCGGCGGAGCAAACCGCACCGGCAGAGCAGACCACGCCGGCGGGCGAGGGTACGCCGTCCGGCAGTCCAGAGGCGGCTTCGCCTACGCCCGCGGCTTCCGGCGATGCGGATGCAACGCCCGCGCCGACCGCGGCCGATACGGATGCGTCATCGCAGACGCCGGCTGAGGATGCTGCGCTCGAAGGGCCGCATTCCTTCACCGTGGATTTCGTGATCGACGGAGAGACCGTCTGGCGGATGCGGCAGACGATTGAAGAAGGCGCCGCGGCATCGGATCCGGGCAGCCCCGCCGTCCCGGAGGGCGAGGCATATGCGGACCAGGTCTTCCTATATTGGTATGCGCGTGCAGACGAGGCATACGACTTTGGCGCGCCTGTCACCACAAACCTGGTGCTCTACGCCCGGTTTGGCGCGCCGGCCGCGACGCCCGGGGAGACGCCTGAGGGGCAGATCCTCGCCGATGAGGGGGAGGGCTCCGGCATCGGCCTGTTTTCCGTTGCGGGAGGCATCCTGCCGGACGATACGCCGCTTTGGACGTATACGTTCGTGGTGGACGGCACAACGGTGGACACCAAGATCGTAGCAAACGGCGACACGCTGGAGACCCCCGCGGCGCCCGCAGCGCCGGAGGGGCAGAAGTTCGTCGGCTGGTATACCGGAACCGATACGCTGTTTGACGCTTTTGGCGTGCAGAGCGTGACGACGAGCGGAGCAACCACGCTGAGCGCGAAGTTTGAGCCGGCGTACTACGTCTTCTTCTATAACCAAAGCGGCGCGGTGATCGAAACGCGCATGCCGGACTCCGCAGGCGTCGTATCGACCGATGGCATTACATCGCTCGAGCTTGCCGCGGACGAGGCCCTGCTGGGGTGGTCGCTCGTGCCGGGCGGGACAACGTCCGTCGGTTCGAGCGTAACCGTCAGCGGAGATAACATCAAGCTCTATCCCATCATCGATTCGGTCATATGGATCACGTTTGATTCGACTGGCGGCAGCTATGTCCCGCCGATGCATATCGCGCCCGGAGCGGCGCTGACGCAGGCGGCGGTCGATGCGCATATCCTCTCCAGCACGGGTCAGAGCGCGATCACAAAGACCGGCTATAACTTCTCGAGCTGGAGCGGGTTCTCGTTTGGCTCTGTGCCGACGGGGAACGTTACCCTGAGCGCGACATGGACGGCGAAGACGGACACGACCTACAAGCTGGTCTACTGGATCGAAAACGCGGATGATGCCGGCTATTCCTTTGAAAAGACGGTAAACAAGACCGGAACCTCCGGCGCGACCGTCACGCTCACCGCCGGCGAGATTGCCGCGTCGAACCTCAACTCCAGCTACTCCGCCTACTTCAACGCGGGCACCTATACCGCGGAGACGATCAACGGAGACGGCTCGACGATCATCAACATCTACCACACGCGTAAGACATATACGCTGGCGTTTAAAAACGGCTCGACGACGCTCTACAGCGAGACGTATAAATACGACCAGGACGTTTCGGCCGTTTGGGACGTTGCGGCGATTGCAACCCTGTCCAATCAGGGATACGTCTGGAAGTCCAGCCTGACCGGCAGCTACTACACATTCCTGCAAAAGATGCCGGGCAACAACCTGACCATGACGGCGACGCAGTGGAGCGGCAGCATCTACACGTGGTCTTACTATCTCGAGACGCTCGACGGAACACTGGCAACCGCGCCGAGCGGTTCGACGACGACTACGAATGGCGGAGTCGCGTACTATCTTTATAAAACGGTCACCATCAAGGGCAGCGGGATCAATCTGACCTATGATGAGGACTACTTCCCGATCACCGGGTTCTATCAGCGGGACAGCACGGTTCCGGGCTTCACCAACTCAGGCGGCGTATATTCCGCCTCCCTGTTTTACCGTCGCTCCAGCTACAACCTGACGTTTATCAACGGCAGCGAGAGCAGCACGATCAGCAACATCCGCTACGGCGCGTCGATTGAGGAGCAATACTATGTTCCGGCTCGTCCGGCGGGGGTGGATGCGGACTTCACGTTCGGCGGATGGTATACCACTCAGGGCGCATTTGCCGGGTCGGAGTTCACCTGGTCCGGTGCAACGATGCCGCCCAAGAACCTTGTGCTCTATGCCAAATGGACCGAGCCGGTCTTCAGCGGCGTCGCGCACCTCAATGTATACGGCTCGGGCGGCAGCCAGACGTTTGATCTCGGCACGATCGCATACGGCGGAACCATCGATTCCGGTATGCTCGCCGACGCGCAAACCGCTGTGCAGGCGTATAAGCCGCATCCGACCGATACCTTCGGCGGTTGGCTGATTTTGAGCAACGGTTCTCTGCTCGTATTCAACCCGAGTATGCAGATATTTGAGGACGTGGTGCTCTATCCCATCTGGATCAGCGGCCTGAGCTATGGCGTGACCTACTCGCTGGGTGAAGCGAGCGGCACGGCGCCCGTCGATTCGGAGCAATATGTCAGCGGCAGCCAGGCAAGGGTGCTGGCGTATTCCGCGGCGGCTGTAACGCCGCCGGAGGACAAGGTGTTCATCGGCTGGCGTTCGAGCGTGGACAGCAAGATCTACTACCCCGGCAGTGCGATCGCGATCACGGACAATACGACGCTAACGGCGGTCTGGGTCGACGCGGCGGTCAACGTCACGATCACCTATGACGGCAATGGCGGCGCGACGACCGGCGGGGCAACCGCGTTTACGGGCGGAGCGGTGAACAACACGCGCCATACGGTGCAGGGCAACTCGTTTGTCTACGCAGGCAAGAAGTTTGTCAAATGGAACACGGCGGCGGACGGCAGCGGAGATTCATATTATCCGGGCGGCAGCGTGCTGCTCGGCACGAGCATTGCGACCGCGCCGGGCACGCTCTATGCCATCTGGGAAGATGAGACCTACCAGGTCACCGTAAACGCAAACCCGGCTGCGAGCGTAAGTGCGACCGGCGGCGCGGGCACCTATATTTATCATGCGAATGCGACCGTTACCTGGACGCTGGCGGCGGGCTATGAGCTCGTGGGTGTGACGGACAACGGCACGCCGGTGCCGCCGGCTTCCTACACGGGAAACAGCTATACGATCACGGGCATCGAGGAGGATCACGCGGTCGTCATCAACGCAAAGCTCAAGAACCTGAACCTGGTCTACAACGGAAACGGCGGAACGGCGGGTGGCAGTGCGAGCTACAGCACGACCAAGACCATGGGCGAGAGCTACACTGTGGATGCAAACACGTTTACGCGTGCAGGCTACTATTTCACTGGCTGGAGCACAAACCCGAGCGCGACCTCGCCGGATCCGGCGTATGCGCCGGGCGTATCGCAGGTCATGCCTTCCGAGGACTTGACCATCTATGCGGTCTGGGCGCCGAAGATGGCACTGACGCTGACCGCCAAGAGCGATTCCAAGGACTACAACGGCGCGCAGCAGAGCGTTTCAGGCATCGTGCCCAGCGTTGTGGGGCTGACGATCGAGAATACGACCGCGGGTGCGTCCGGCACCGATCCGGGACAATATACGACGAGCTTTACCGATCAGGCGGGGCTCGTGCTCAAGAACGGCAACGTGGATGTGACCGACCGGTATACTGTAACCTGGGTGAACGGCACGCTGACGATCAACCCGCAGGTGACCTATATCGTAGACGTGACGGGTGCGCTGATCGACCACGAGTGGGTGGACTACGGAACGGGCGACGCTACCTATCATGTCACCCCGCCGCAGAATGTAACCCACAACAGCGAAACATACTACTGGACCGGCACCTATACCCCTGCGGCGGCAAACGACCTGACGCAGAATACGACGATCCAGGCCGTGTATACAAGGAACAAGACGCTCGTCATCACGGCGGACAGCGCATCCTACGTCTATGACGGAACCCTGCGTTCGGTCACGACGGCGCAACTGAGCGATCCTGCTCTGACGGTGACGGGCTATACCGTCTCCGGCAGCGGCACAAACGTCGGCACCTATGACACGAGCATCGTGCTCGGTACGGTTCAGATCATGAGCGGGGCGACGGACGTGACGTATCAATATGATGTGACGACCGTCAAGGGCGTGCTGACCATTACGCCGGCAAGCACAACGGTATCCGCCGTGGGTTACACAGACAAGTATGACGGCGCAGCGCACGGAATCACGGTAACGCCCGCGGCCTCGGGCACGACGATCCGCTACAGCCTGGTGCAGGGAACGGATCCGGCGGACTACACGCTGACGCAGAGCCCGACGGCGACGCATGTGAACGAGAGCAAGACGGTCTACTTCGTGGCGACGAATGCGAACTACGCGCCGGCATTCGGCAGCGCGACGATCACGATCACGCCGCGCACGCTGGCGCTGACGACAAACAGCAACTCGAAGGTGTACGACGGCAACCCGCTGACGGACGCTGGGTGGAGCTACGACGCCTCGGGCAACGACGGCTT
>JAEWQH010000021.1 GCA_023399275.1 Bacillota bacterium | reverse complement strand
AGAAAATTATATTCAGGAATGTTTTCTCATTACCTAAATACTCTTCTATTGCTCCAAATTCGTCATAGTCATAAGCAAATTTCTCATATAAGTCTTTCATTAAATCATTCCCTCCTGTATATAAGGTTTCACTTGTTTTATCACCTGCGATCAGCTTCTATTTATGTTCACATCCAACCTGACCACACAACCTCAAAAACTTCCGAAAAAACATCTAACCTGACCACTCGCAGACGCTGACATCTAACCCGACCACTCGCGGGGCTATGACATCTAACCTGACCACTTGACTATCAAAAAGTGCCTTTATGGACTTGTTACCGCGAAGCGATATTTTCATGATTTTACTCAATGGGTTTTATACCCATGTATGCTAAAAGCTTTGATATATAAGGGTTTTCAGCGCACTCACTCTTTTACCCTTGTTATCAATACCACGCACTCAACGTGGCATGTCTGCGGGAACATATCCACCGGGCAAACGACTGAGAGTGCAAAGCCGCGGGCGGCAAGATGCTTGCAGTCGCGCGCGAGCGTGGCAGGATTGCAGGAGACGTAGACCACGCGGTTGGCGGCGCTGTCTGCGATGGCGTCCAGGGCGGCTTCCTCGCAGCCCTTGCGCGGCGGATCCAGCACGACGGCGTCCACACCGCCCTCGCGGGAAAGCAGTCGGGGGAGGATATCCTCCACGGCGCCGCAGATGAACTCCGCGTTGGCAACGCCGTTTGCCGCGGCGTTCGCCTTTGCGTCTTCTACAGCCGGGGCAACCTGCTCGATGCCGATCACGCGCGCACAGTCCTCCGCGACAAAGAGAGAGATCGTGCCGACACCGCAGTACGCATCCACAACCGTCTCTGCCGGGCGGGCTGCGAGAAACGACCGCGCGGTCTCGTAGAGAGCCTGTGTTTGAACGCGGTTTACCTGCAGGAAGGATTGCGGGCTGACGGAGAAGCGCTTCTCGCCAATGACCTCGGTCAGCGCCGGCTTGCCAAAGAGCAGTGTAAAGCGCTCGCCAAAGACCACGTTGGTCTGCCGGGGGTTTTCGTTATGCCAGACGCTGTCGCATTCTTCAAGAAACGAGAGCAGATCGTCCTTTTTTTTGAGTTGGCCCTTCGTGACGACGGTGACCATCAGTTCGCCCTCAGCGGTCGTCCGCGCGACGACGTGGCGAAGCTGGCCTTCGCCGGTCGTCTCATCGTAGATCGGTATGCCGCAGGTGTTTGCCCAGGCGGCGACGCGGCGCGCCGCATCCACGATGCGCTCATCCTGAATCGGGCAGTCGGAAAAGGGAACCAGCCGATGACTCCGCTCGGCATAGAACCCGAAAACGGCAGCACCGGCGACCGAGCCGAAGGGAAAACTGCCTTTGTTGCGGTAGCGCGTAGGATCTTCCATGCCGATGATCGGCCGCATAGGAACCTGCGTGAACCCGCCAAGGCGGATGAGCGCATCCTCCACCCAGCGTTGCTTTTGGTTGAGCTGCGCTGGATAGCTCAGGTGCCAAAGCGTGCAGCCGCCGCACTGCGCAAACACAGGGCAGGCAGGGCGGACGCGGTCTAGTGAAGGCTTGCGGATATCGAGTGTCTTTGCGATCGCGTAGGTCGGCAGCACCTTGATGACGTGCGCCTCGACCTCTTCGCCCGCCAGCGCGCCAATGACGAACACCGTATAACCCTCCACTCGGGCGACGCCCTGCCCCTCGTTGGTCAGGGATTCGATGGAGACGACGATGTTGTCGTTTTTTGCGACAGGGGGACGTAGCTTGGCTGACATAGTGTATTCCCTTTCGGCGCGGGCTGCGCGCACTGTTTATTTGACCTTGACGGATTCTTTGCCAAAGCGCGCTTCGGCTGCTGCGAAAAATGCATCCGAAAGCGAGACGCGGTATTCCTTCGGTGCGCCTTTGCCGATCTTTTTTGCGGCATCGTAGAGCACAACCGGTGTGTCGCCGGGATATTTCTGCAGGAACTGGCAGGCGGCTTTCATCACGTTGTCCGGCAGGGAATCGAAGCGGATATAGAGGCTGCGGTTCGCAGTGCCGAGCGGCTTTAGCTCGTCTATGAGCAATGAGTTTGCGCGATCTTCGCGGATGTTGAGCCGCCCGCGCGCAAGAACCGGCGTATCATCCAGAAACAGCGGCCCCGCCTGCTGCAGCGTGCGCGGAAACAGCACCGCCTCCACGCTCCCGGTGACGCCCTCGAGCGTTGCGTAGCCCATCAGGCCGCTGCCGGAACGCGTGGGCTTCTGCTTGCACTGGGTGAGCAGACCGCCGACGATGACGGTCTCTTCGTCCTTGACCGCGCCTGTCCCGTCCGCCTCCGCCAGTTCGTCGATGGTGTAACGCAGCTTTTTGAGCTGATCTTCATAGTTGTCCAACGGGTGGCCGGAGAGGTAGAGTCCTGTGGACTCGCGCTCCTTGACCAGAAGGATCTGGTGTGAAAGCTCCGGTACGTTTGGCAGGGGAATCTGCGCGCTCTGCAGCGCATCCCCGCCGTCCAGATCAAAAAGCGACATCTGGCCCGTTCCGCGCGCTTTCTTTGCGGCGGCGGAGGAATCCAGTGCGCGCTCGTAGACTGCCAGGTATTGCGCGCGCTTTCCGCCCATGGAGTCGAAGCAGCCGGCGCTGATGAGCGCCTCAAGCATGCGTTTGTTGAGCCCGTCTACGCGGTCGCAAAAATCGAAGATGCTGGCGAAGTGCCCGCTTTGCGCACGCTCCTGCGTCATGGCCTCCATGACCGCGCCGCCGACGTTTCGCACGGCGGCAAGTCCGAAGCGGATCGCTCCGCGCTCCGGCGCAAAGCGTGCGCGGGAGTAGTTGACATCCGGCGGGAGCACCTTTATGCCATGGTTGCGCGCGCTGTAGACATATTTGGCCACCGTGTCCACCGAGCCAAGAAAGCTGTTGATCAGCGCGGTGAGGAACTCCACGGGGTAGTAGTACTTCAGATAAGCCGTCCGGTATGCGAGCACGGCGTATGCCGCCGCGTGGGATTTGTTGAACGCATAGGACGCGAAGTCCATCATCTCGTCGAAGATACGGTTTGCAACCGCTTCCGGTACGCCGTTTGCAACCGCACCGACGACCCCGTCCGTGCCGTGGATAAAGTATGCGCGCTCTTTTGCCATCACGTCGTGCTTCTTTTTAGACATGGCGCGGCGCACGAGGTCGCTGCGCCCGTAGGAATAGCCCGCCAGCGTGCGGACGATCTCCATGACCTGCTCTTGATAGACCATGCACCCGTAAGTGGTGCAGAGGATCGGCTCGAGCAGCGGGTGCGCGTAGACCACGCTGTCCGGATTGTGCTTGCCCCTGACGTAGCGGGGAATCTGCTCCATAGGGCCCGGACGGTAGAGGGAGATGCCGGCGATGAGGTCCTCGAAGCAGTCTGGCTTGAGCTGCTGCAAAAATTGGCGCATGCCGGCGGACTCGAGCTGAAACACTCCGTCGGTGTCGCCCGCCGCGATCATCTGATAGACCTTTTCATCGGTAAACGGCACGCGGTCAAGATCGGGGACGGGCTTGCCGTCCTCCTCAATGAAGCTGAGCGTATCGCGAATGACCGTCAGCGTTCGCAAGCCAAGAAAGTCCATTTTGAGCAGGCCAAGCTCTTCGAGCGTGGTCATTGGAAACTGGGTCGTGATCACAGAGTCGTTCACCTGCAGCGGTACGACGTCCGTAATCGGTACGCTGGAGATCACGACACCCGCGGCGTGCGTGGAGCTGTGGCGCGGCAGGCCCTCAAGCCGGAGCGAGAGGTCGATGATCTTGCGGGTTGTCTCATCGTTTTGATACTGCGCCTTGAGGTCGGGGGAGATGGACAGGGCGCGCTCAAGCGTCATATTCAGCTCGAAGGGCACCATCTTGCTGAGCTTGTCCACATCCGCATACGGCACGCGCAGCACGCGGCCCACATCGCGGATGACCGCGCGCGCCGCCATGGTTCCAAACGTAATGATCTGGCTGACGTGGCCGTCCCCGTACTTTTCGGCGACGTAGTCGATGACCTCCTGCCGCCGTTCATAGCAGAAATCGATGTCAAAATCCGGCATGCTGACGCGCTCCGGGTTGAGGAAGCGCTCGAACAGCAGGTTGTATTTAAGCGGATCGACGTCCGTAATGTCCAGGCAATAGGCCGCGAGGCTGCCCGCGCCGCTGCCCCGGCCGGGACCGACCATGATGCCGTTGACCTTGGCGTAGTGGATAAAGTCCCAGACGATGAGGAAGTAATCCACAAAACCCATCTGTCCGATGATGCCCAGCTCATAGTCCAACCGCTCGCGCGCGGCAGCATCCGCATCCGGCAGCTTCTTTGCCAAGCCCTCGTCACAGAGACTGCGCAGATACGTCGCGTTATCCATTCCGTCCGGCGCGGCAAATGCCGGCATGCGGCGGATGCCGAAGCGGATCTCCAGGTTGCATTTTTCAGCCACCTCGGCGGTGTTTTCGAGCGCCTCTGCGTCCTCCGGCAGAGCGAGGCGCATCTCCTCCTCGCTCTTGAGATAAAACTGCTCGCCTTCCATGCGCATGCGATCCGGCTCGTCTACGAAGCGCTGGGTCTGAATGCAGAGCAGCACGTCCTGCGCTTCCGCGTCGTCGGGCGAAACATAGTGGACGTCGTTGGTCGCAACGCACTTCGCGCCAATCTCGGCCGCGATTTTCCGAAGTCCCGGCAGCACCTGCGCCTGCTCGGGGATGCCGTGGTTTTGCAGCTCGATGTAGAAGTCCTCGCCAAACATGCCCTGCAGTCGCTTTGCGTGAAAGAGCGCCAGATCGTAGTCGTTTGCCAGCAGTGCCTGCGGGATGTCGCCCGCCAGGCAGGCGGAGAGGCAGACCAAGCCCTCGGCGTGCTGCTCGAGCAGCTCGTAGTCGATACGCGGCCGGTAATAGAAGCCGTGCAGAAACGCCTCGCTCGAAAGCACCATGAGGTTTTGATATCCCGTTTCGTTCTTACAGAGCAGGATCAGGTGCGCATATTCGCGATCCTGTGAACCTTCGCGGTCGCGCATGGAGCGCGGCGCGACATAGGTCTCCATACCGATGATGGGCTTGATCCCTTCTTTTTTGCAAGCCTTATAGAAATCGATCACGCCGTACATGACGCCGTGGTCGGTGATGGCGAGCGCAGACTGCCCCATCGACTTTGCGCGGGAGACCAGATCGGAAACGCGCGCCGCCCCGTCGAGCAGGCTGTATTGCGTGTGAACATGCAGATGCGTAAAACTACCCATGGCGAATCTCCTTTGCGATGCGAACCAACCGCGTAAGGCGGTGGTTCATCCCGCTCTTGCCGATCTCGGCAAGGTCGGCGAGCTCTTGCAGCGTCGCCTCGGGATGGTTGAGCCGAAGCAGTGCAGCCTCATAGAGCGGCGCGGGCAGGCGATTCAGCCCCGTGTGCTCCTCGATGGTCTCGATGGCGCGAATCTGCTCGGTGGAGGCGAGCACCGTCTTTTCGATGTTGGCGGTCTCGCAGTTGGTGGTGCGGTTGACATAGTTTCGAAAGTCACGCTCGGCGCGCGCACTCTCAAACTTGAGCGCGGAGGCGTTCGCGCCGATGAGCGCGAGGAAGGCGGAGACGTCGTCCCCCTTGAGGTAGACGACCGGCTTGCCGCGCCGCAGCATCGTCTTTCCCTCCGGGCCGTAGATAGAGACGGCTTCGCACAGCTGGGAGGCGAAGGCCTCCGAACGCGCGACGATCTCCAGATGGTATCCGCGGTATGGGTTGGCGCAGGAGCCGCTGCCCAGAAAAGCTCCGCGCAAGAACGCACGGCGGCATTCGTCCTCGGTCAAAAGCTGCGCCGGCGCGGTCTCGCCGAGCGCGAACACGCCGTGCTCCAGCCGCAGCAGGCCGGTATCGAGCAGCATTCGCTCCGCGTCGTCCCCGGTCAGCGTGACGAGTGTGAGCGTTCTTCTGCGCTCGCGCTGGCTGAGTTCTATGGTGGGCTCCAGCGTATACAACGCAGCGGAAAGGGTGACGATATGCTTGCCGACGGCGAGTGTCTCGCTGGAAAACGAGGCGCCCCGCGCGCGGCCGAGCGTCAGCGCGCCGCAGGTATGCACAAGCCCCACCAGCTGGGCAAGGCGAACGGCATCCGACCTGAGACGGATCTTGACGAGATCTTCTTTTGCGCTGCTGGAAAACGACATAGCCGCTCCGATCACAAGATTTCAACCCGCGTGGGGAGGGGACGATTAACGATATTATAAACGATTTTGGCCGCCGCGTCAGTAAACATCCGATTTTCGCGCACCGGCCAAATAAAAAACGCCCTGCGGCGTTTTTCGTCGGGGAAACGCGGTCAGCCGTTTTCAAAGCGCTCGTGGATATCCGCCGCTTCGGTCGTCAGGTCCCGATGATAGATGCGAACGTTCATACCCCGGCCGATGAAGCGGCGCGCCATTTCCTCCGCCGCGGCGACGGAGCGATGCCGCCCGCCCGTGCAGCCGAAGCATACGCGCAGGATGTGCTTATCCTGCGCCTCATAGAGCGGGATAAGTTTGTCAAGCATCGTCTCTATCCCCTTGAAAAACGGAAGGACAGAGGGCTGCCGCAGGACAAAGTCGCGCACAGGCGCGTCGAGGCCGGAGAACGGGCGCAGATCGGGTATGTAGAACGGATTGGGCATAAAGCGCATATCCAGCACGTAATCTGCGTCGACCGGCACACCGCGCTTATAGCCAAAGCTGCAAAACAGCAGCGTCATGCACTTGCACTCATACTCCGGCAGTACCTTGGCGATCAACCCGGGGAAATCCTTTGGCTTGACATCGCTGGTGTCGAGAATATAGTTTGCCCGGTCACGCAGGGGTTGCAAAAACACGCGCTCGCGCTTGACCCCCGTCGCCGCGTCTCCCGCTTCACCGAGTGGATGGCGGCGCCGCACTTCATTGTAGCGCTTCATGAGCACATCGTCCCGCGTGTCCAGAAAGAGCATCTCATACGGCGCGTCCAGCGCGTCGAACGCGGCGGCGATGGACGCAGAGGTATGTGAAAGCAGGCTTTCGCGGCTGTCGATGGTGACTGCGGCTTTCTGGATGGAGGGGCTGGCGCCGGCGCAGATGGTGACGAACTCCTGCAGCATGGAGGAGGGCAGGTTGTCGACGCAAAAATAGCCCTGTTCTTCCAGGCAGCGCAGCGCGAGTGATTTTCCCGCGCCGGAGAGACCGGTTACGATTAACAGATACATGTGAGCCCCCCTTTTGCCCGGAAGAGAAATGGCGTCCGCGCTACAGTTCGTTGAGCAGCTTGACCTCGCGCTCCAGCCGGACGCCGGTCTCATCCAGCACGCGCTGCTGGATGATGGCGATGAGCTCGAGCACGTCGCGCTCGGTTGCACCGCCGTTGTTGACGATGAAACCCGCGTGCAGCGGACTGACCTGCGCGCCGCCGACCGAGAAACCCTTCAGGCCGCAGCTCTCGATGAGAGCGCCGGCAAACCTGCCGCTCGGGCGGCGGAATACGCTCCCCGCGCTGGGCAGCGCCAGCGGTTGCTTTTGCTTGCGCTGGCGGGTGGTTTCGAGCATGCGCTCTCGCGCGCCGCCGTCGTCATGCTCGAGCTGAAAGGTCGCAGAGAGCACCACGATGCTTGGCGCGGCGAACTTGCTCGTTCGGTTGCCAAAGTCGGATTTTTTGGTGTTTACATCCAGTACGTGTCCGTTTTTCAGGATGCGCACGCTCTTGATGATATGCCGGATCTCCGCGCCATACGCGCCCGCGTTCATCGCCACTGCGCCGCCGACCGTGCCGGGAATGCCGCTGAGCGACTCCAGCCCCATGAGGCGCATATTGACGCTCTCACGCGCGAGCACGGAGAGCGCGGTGCCCGCCGAGCAGGTGACGGCGGTGTCCACAAACAGCGGCGTAGTGAGCGGCGTATCGATGCGGATGATCACGCCCGGGTAGCCCGCATCCGGCGCGAGCACGTTGGAACCGTTGCCGAGGATGCAGCAGGGGGTCACAAACTGACTGCAGGCCTGGATCGTCTTTCGAATATCTTCAGCGCTGCGCGGACGCATGACAATGGCGGCCGGGCCGCCGATGCGGAAGCTCGTCAGGGAAGAAAGCGGTACGTTGCATTTGACATCGAGTCCCTTGAGGGCAAGGAAGACGCGGTTGAGCGATTTTTCCATGCTGCTATCATAACAAACTGTTCACAATTAGACAACCGCAAATCGAGCGTATTTTGCAGAATTGGACACGCCGTACAGCCGAATAGCCCGGCAGCCGCGCTGTGTTTGCGCCGGGGCTATGTTGCCGTAACCGCCGGCGCCCGCCTCAGCCAAACAGCGCCGCGCGGTATGCCCGCGCAAGATCTTCCAACCGCATGCGTGCGTTTGCCGCGCTGGGCGAGGGAAGGGGTTCGCAGGGGATGCTTGTCTGCGGGAACACAAGGCGTGTATACAGCCGCGCGGAGGCCGCGCCGGTGCAGAGCACGCGGGTGATGCGCGTCCGCGCGATCAGCGCGGGGATGTCGTTTGCAACCGGGTTTTTGATGCTGGCGTCGCTCGCGCCCGCGATATCGCAGCTTTGCAGCACATCCCAAAGCGCGAGATGGTTGCGCAGGATCAGAGCGGTCTTTTCCGCTTGTGTCGCGGCGGGCGGCTCGCCAAGCGCGAGTGCGAGCGCCGGCCAGAATCGGTTTTGCGGGTGCGCATAGTAAAACGCACGCTCGCGCGATTTGGGCGAAGGCATGGTGCCGAGAATGAGGATTTCGCTCTGCGCCGACACGATGGGCGGGATGGTGTGAATCACGTGTTCCATGAGGAAGAGCGTAACGCATTTCAGGCGTGCTGGCAAGCCCGGAACGAACCGTGCTATGCGGCTGTGGCGGTTGATCTTACGCAGCCGTTCTGATAAGATAACTGCATGAATAAAGTGAAGCGCTTCCTATCCTATTACAAACCGCACAAGGGGCTTTTGATCCTGGATTTGTCCTGTGCGGCAGTCGTGGCGTCGATCGACGTGGCCTACCCGCTGCTGACGCAGTATATCCTGCGCACGCTGCTGCCGCAGATGGCGGCCGATTCCGCGATGGTGCGCGTGTTCGTTGCGCTCATCGTGGGCGCGTTTCTTGCTTATGTGCTGCGCGCGCTGCTGATGTATATCATCAACTACTGGGGGCATCTGCTCGGCGTGCGGATGGAGGCGGATATCCGCAGGGACATCTTTTCGCATATTCAAGAGCTTTCGTTCAGTTTTTACGACAAGGTGCGCACGGGTAAGCTGATGTCCCGCGTGACAACCGATCTATTCGACATCACGGAGCTGGCGCACCATGGCCCGGAGGACGTGCTCATATCTGGCGTTACGATGATCGGTGCGTTCGTGGCGATGATGTTTGTCGACTGGCGGCTTGCGCTCGCGCTGCTCTGCATCGTTCCCGTGGCGGTGTTTTACGTCGTCCGCCTTCGGGCGAAGATGCGCAATGCTTCCATCCAGGTGAAGGAACGCGTTGCCGAGATCAACGCAGACATCGAGTCCTCCATCTCCGGTGCACGCGTGGCGAAAGCCTTTACCAATGAGGACCACGAGCGCGAGAAGTTTGACAAGGGCAACGCGAAGTTTGTCCACGCCAAGGACGGGTTCTACCGGTATATGGCTTTCTTCAACAGCGGGCTGGAGTTCTTCGTCGCCATGTTTAATCTCGTGGTGCTTGCCGTTGGAGGATATCTCATCTACAAAAGCAGCCTGGAGCCGATCCTGCTGATCACGTTTTCCCTCTACATTGCTGCGTTCATTCAGCCGCTCAAGCGCCTTGCTGCGTTTACGGAGATCTATATCCTCGGCATGGCAGGCTTTTCGCGGTTTTGCGAGATCATGGATATCGAGCCGGAGATCAAGGATCGGCCGGGCGCGGCAGAGCTGGTGAACGTTCGCGGGGACATCTGCTTTCGCGACGTGACGTTTGCTTACGAGAGCGGCAAGAGCGTGCTGTCGCATGTCGATCTCGACATTCCGGCGGGGCGCACGCTCGCGCTCGTGGGCCCGAGCGGCGGCGGCAAGACCACGCTCTGCCACCTGATTCCGCGGTTCTATGAGCAGCGCAGCGGCAGCATTACCATAGACGGCGTGGACACGCGGGATGTAACGCTGCGCTCGCTGCGCCGAAACATAGGCATCGTGCAGCAGGATGTGTTTCTCTTTGCAAGCAGCATCCTGGAAAACATCCGCTACGGGCGCATCGACGCCACGGATGAAGAGGTGGTCGACGCGGCGAAGCGCGCGCATATCCACGAGGAGATCCTGCAGTTTGCCGACGGATACGACACACAGGTCGGCGAGCGGGGCATCATGCTCTCCGGCGGACAGAAGCAGCGCGTATCCATCGCGCGGCTGTTTTTGAAAAACCCGCCCGTTTTGATTCTCGACGAGGCCACCAGTGCGCTGGATACCGTAACGGAGCACGATATACAGCATTCGTTTGAAGCGCTTTCCAAGGGGCGCACGACGCTGGTCATCGCGCATCGGCTCTCCACCGTCAAGCATGCAAACGAGATCGTGGTGCTGGATGAAAATGGCATCCGCGAGCGCGGCACGCATGAAGCGCTTCTTCGCGCGGGCGGACTCTACGCGCAGCTCTACCATGTCTCGATGATCGACTGAACCGGCAGACAGGAAGGATGGTTTTGTGAACAAGCGTACCCTTGCGATTCTGCTGGCCGTCGCCGCCGTGCTCGCGGCGGTCTGGCTGGCGAACATTTTCGATCTGCAACCGGCGGCAACCCAGCAGGAGGCGCTGCCTTTGAGCGGGCTTGTCACGCTGGATGCGCCGGAGCAGCAGACGAGCACAGCCGAACCTGTGCCTGCGCAAACCCAGCCGCAACCGGAGGAAACGCAGCCGCCCATCGACGAGGACGGCGCATACACCGCAAAGGAGGACGTGAGTCTCTACCTGTTTGTCTACGGCCGCCTGCCGGATAACTTCATCACCAAGACCGAGGCGCGCGCGCTTGGCTGGAGCGGCGGCGGGCTGGATTCGTATGCCTACGGCAAGTGCATCGGCGGTGATCGCTTTGGCAACTACGAGGGCCTGCTGCCCGAGGCGGACGGGCGTACTTACTACGAATGCGATATCGACACGCTGCATGGCGACAGCCGCGGAGCCAAGCGCATCGTCTACTCCGACGACGGGCTCGTCTACTATACGGAGGACCACTATGAATCGTTTGAACTGCTCTATGGCGAGCCGTAAGCGGACAGCGGGGAAACAGGCATGAAACTAGAAAAAAAGCGCTCGCTCAACGCAAAGCGGATGACCACGCGCGAGCTGGCGCACGCGCATATCCGGCAGCGGTTGCGCCTGCCGGAGTGGTACGGTGCCAACCTGGACGCGCTGAACGACTGCCTTGGCGAAATCGGTGAGCCGACGCATGTCGTGGTGCGCTTTGCGCCGGAGCTGAAGCGATCGCTCGGCGTATATGGCGCGAAGCTGCTCGCCGTGCTGGAGCGGGCGGCGGAGGAAAACAAAAATCTGCGTGTGACGCTGCGAGCCGGTTTTTGACGCCTCGGTATCCCGGCGCATTGGCGCCGACGAGATGAAAGCAGAGGGGGGAGAGGGGGCTTATGGAGATGGTTCGGTCGCTGGCGGCCGGCGTTTGCGCCGCGCTCGGCGGACTGCTGCTTCTGGGGTTTTTGCTGCTTTTGCTGCTGCATTTGACGCGGGCCGCCGGCAGCCGCGGAATTCGGCGCATGCGTGAGCAACTGCTCTGCCTCATCTCCGGTGCGGCTGGCGCAAAGCGTATGAAAAACAGAATCCTGGAGATGACCGGCGCGGATGGCGGCATGGCCCGGCTTTCGGATATCCACGGGATATGCTCCGCACGGGGGCTGATCGCCATGACGGAGACGGCTACCGAGCTCTCTGGTGCCGCGTTTGAAAAGCTGCGCGCTCAGGCGGGCGGTGCGTGGTATGGTGTGTACTTAAAGAAGCTGCTTACCGGCGCGGAAGAGGAGCCGATCGCGCTCGTGATCCGCCTCGTCGGCACGCTACGGCTTGCGGACTACCTGCCGGATGTGGTCACGCAGATCTACATCGGCCGCAAGACCGCGCGGATCCAGCAGGCCGGATTATTCACGCTCTGCCGGCTCGGCGCGGAGCGGGAGATCATCGCGCTTTGTCGCGATCATACGATCGCTTCGGTGCTGCCCTTTCGCGCGCTGGAGGAGATTTTTTCGGTCTACACAGGGGATCTCGAGCGGCTTTGCCGAAGGCTCATCACTTCCGCTTCAGACCCCTATATCCGCCGCACCTGCATCAAGGCCATCGGCGAGCAGGGATACGGCGAAATGTACGAGCTCGTGCTGCCGCATCTGACGCGCGGGGCGATCAACACGCGCATCGACGCGGCCCGCACGCTCGGGCAGATCGGCTGCAAGGCGGCGCTTCCGCAATTGCTCGCGAGTGCGGGGGATGAGCACTGGGAACTGCGCGCCGTTGTGGCGACTGCGCTCGGCGCCCTGGATGCGCGCGGAAACGCGGATACGCTCATCGGCCTGCTGTGCGACGGCGAGTGGTGGGTGCGCTACCGCGCGGCGGAGGCGCTCGCCAAGGCTGGCGATGCGGAGTCGCTGATGGAGCGCGTGGAACGGACCGGGGACCGATTTGCGGCGGAGATGATGCGCTTTGCGCTCGACAGCGCGGCGCTCCTTTCGAAGGAGGCGGCCTAGATGGAGACGGGGGTGCTCTTTGGCATATGGTCGCTGTACGGGATGAGCGCGCTGCGCTACGGCTGCTATGGCTTTCTGGCGATTGCGATTCTCGGGGGCGTCGTGCGGCTGGCGCTGGTGGCGCGCTCTGCCGCCGCGATCAGGCGGCATGCGCGCTCGCTGCATGCGGTGGACTACCGTCGGTTTCAGGATTCCGGGCATGTTATGCCCGTGTCGCTGATCTTGCCCGCGTCGGATGCGGCGGACAACCTCGCCGATCCGGTGGAGGATCTGCTGCGGCTGGAATTTCGACAATACGAACTGATCGTTGTGGCAAACAGCATGTTCACGGACACGTGGAGTGGGCTGTGCGAACGATTTGCGCTGCTGCCGTTTCGCCAGCCGTTTAAGAGGACGCTGGACGCGGGGCCGATAGAAGCGGTATACCGCTCTGCGCGGGATATTCGCCTTGTGGTGCTGGACTACCGGGGCGGGGATCGCGCGGGCGCGCTCAACGCGGGCATAAACATCGCGTCCTACCCGGTTACGGCGCTGGTCTATCCGGATTTGCGATTGACGCAGGACGCGCTGATCAGGACGGCGCATGCGTTTGCGGAGCACCCGGATTGCGTGATGATCGGTACGTTTCCACGCGTTGGCTTCCCTGCGCAAGACGCGCGGATGACTGCCTTTGCGCACGATCACGCGATCGAACGGCTGCGGCGGATGTATACCAACCGCGCGGGCTATGACCGGCTCGGATTCTACCTGCCGCTGAGCGGCACGTTTTGCGCGTTTCTCAAGAGTGCGGTGCTGGAAGCGGGCGGATTTTCGGCTAAAGCAAAAGCGGAAAACGCCGATCTGCTGTTGCGGATCCGCGCGCGGCTGCGCAGAAAAAAACGCGCTGGCGTCGCGCGGCTGCTGCCGGATGCAATCTGCTATGAGCAGCCGCAAAAAACACTGCGCGGTGCCTGCGCGCAGCAGCGGCGCGGGCAGCGTGAGATGCGCGACACCGTGCGCAGAAACAGGCATGCCGTTGGGGTGATTCCGGGCGCAGGGTATACGCGCCTGGCCGAGCGGATCTGGCCGACGCTCGAGCTCATCGGCGCAGCCGTAGCCTTGGCCGCCGCGCTTACCGGAGCCGTGCCGCCGGCGGTTGCCGCGCTCTGCTTTCTGACGGGCGTGCTGTTTTGGGCGCTGCAGTCGGCAGCCTGCGTACTGCTGGAGGCATATGCGTCTCAGCAGGTGGTGGATACGGGGCGGTTGCTCTGGCGATATATGCTGGCACTCATTGGAAACCTGGGATTTCGCGTCTGCGCGACGCTTGCGCGCATCTTCTCATAAGCGACGGGAACGAAACGCGCGCCGGGTTGCATCCGCCGGAGCTGTTCCGGCCGTTTTTTGCGGCCGCATGCAGAAAGATCACGAATATATTTTGTTGTTCGCAGCAAAATGTAAAAAAAATAGTTGAATGCACATGGAATATTCCGCTATACTATATTTGGTGGCAAATGGCAATGTTTCTGACGATTCTTGCCAAGACATGCCGCCTTTCAACGGCGGCGTTCTCCGGCCGGCGCCGTGTGCGGCCGGGCCGGGCAGAACCTTTTCGGAAGAACCGGAGATTTGAGGAACGCGCGGATGGCAGTGCGGCTGCAGAAATATTTGGCGGAGGCGGGCGTCGCCTCCCGCCGGGCAAGCGAAGAGTTGATCGCCGCGGGGCGTGTGCAGGTAAACGGCGAAACCGCTTCGCTCGGCATGAGCGTTGAGCCCGGCGCAGACGTCGTGCAGCTCGATAGAAAGCCGATTTGTCCGGAAGAAGAGCATATTACGCTTATGCTCTATAAGCCGAAGGGGGTTGTGAGCACCAGCGCTGATCCGCAGGGGCGAAAGACCGTGCAGGCCTATGTTGCAGACATCCCCGTGCGATTGTATAACGTCGGCCGGTTGGACATCAACTCCGAAGGCCTGCTGCTGATGACCAACGACGGCGAGCTTGCGCACCGCATGACGCACCCGAAGTTCTCGGTAGAGAAGACGTATTATGCCGTTTGCGACGGCAAGCTGCTCCCTTCCGAAATCGCATCGTTCGTCAACGGTGTAGAGCTGGAGGACGGCGTGACCGCCCCGGCCAAGGTGATGCACGTGCGGCCTACGAAGGCGGGGGACACCTCGTTTCTCATCGCGATACACGAGGGTAAAAACCGCCAGATCCGGCGGATGCTGGAGGCGGTTGGGCACAGGACGCTGCGCCTCAAGCGCGAGCGATTCGGGCCGCTGAGCCTTGGCGATCTCAAGCCGGGAGAGACGCGCAGGCTCACGCAGGACGAGCTTCGTTCCCTGCGGCACGCGCTGGGCCTCTAGGCGCCGGGAGTCCGGCAGGGCCGGCCAAACAGACGGTAGGATAAGGACAGTTCCGTCCTAGATAAATGCTATACAGCGGAGGTACTTCAAATGGACAAGACGATGTGGATCGTCCTCGGTGTGTTCGCAGGGCTGATCGCCCTGATTCTGGTTCTCAAAGCGGTGCGCGCAAAGCAGGAGAGCCTGCTGGGCGACGAAGAGCCGGAGGTCGCGCCCGTGGCTGCGCCGGCGGCCATCGCAAACCGTTCTGAGCTCGTAGCGATCGCAGCCAGCTGCATCGCCGAGACGATGGGCAAGGACGTATCCGGCCTTCGTATCGTCTCGATCAAGCAGGTCGGCTGAGTAGCCGGCGCAACGCGAAACAACAGATTTCACATATAGTAAATAATCGGAGGTAGTTATGCGCAATTTTCTGGTCAATGTCAATGGTACGCAGTATGAAGTAGCCGTCGAGGAGATCGACGGGAAATCCGCCCCCGCCGCCAAGCCCGCACAGGCAGCCGCACCAGCGGCAGCACCCGCAGCGGCGCCCGTTGCAGCCGGCGGCACCAAGGTAACCGCGCCGATGCCCGGAACCATCCTTGGCATCAATGCCAAAGAAGGCGAGGCCGTCAAGGCCGGCCAGCCGATCTTCGTGCTCGAAGCCATGAAGATGGAGAGCGACATCGTGGCCCCGGTGGCCGGCACCGTTCGCGGCATCGCCGTGTCCAAGGGTGCGTCCGTCTCCGCGGGCGAACTGCTCTGCTCCATCGAATAAGCGGATCGATCTTTCGCCGGGGCGTGGCGGAGCGTAGACTGAATGCATTGGGATCGCGAGCCCGCGGCGGTTCGTATACGCCCTCTTTCGGACACAGCGGCGGCGCGGCGGGTGAAATATCCCTGCTTTGTGCCGCAAAAAGGAGAAATACCACATGAGCAAATTATTCATCACCGATACGATCCTGCGCGACGCGCACCAGTCTCAGGCTGCGACGCGCATGCGCGTAGAGGATATGCTTCCGGCCTGCGAAGTGCTCGATTCCATCGGATACTGGTCGCTGGAGGTTTGGGGCGGCGCCACGTTTGACGCCTGTCTGCGCTTCCTCAACGAAGATCCGTGGGAGCGTCTGAGAATGCTGCGCAAGGCCTTACCGAACACAAAGCTGCAGATGCTTTTCCGCGGACAGAACATCCTCGGGTACAAGCACTATGCCGACGACGTGGTCGAGCAGTTCTGCAAGAAGGCCATTGAAAACGGCATCGACGTCATCCGCATCTTCGACGCGCTGAACGACACGCGCAACCTCGAGAGCGCCATCCGCTTTACAAAGAAATATGGCGGCATCTGCGAGCCGGCAATCAGCTACACCGTGTCCCCCGTGCACAACGAGGACTATTTTGTCAAGCTCGCCAAGGAGCTCGTCGAGATGGGCGCGGACACCATCTGCATCAAGGACATGGCAAACCTTCTGCTGCCGTACGATGCGTATTCGCTCGTTTCGCGGCTGAAGAAGGAGATCAGCGTTCCGATCCACCTGCACACGCACAACACCACCGGCACCGGCGACATGGTCTACCTTATGGCGGCGCAGGCGGGCGTGGATATCGTGGATACTGCGCTTTCACCCTTCGGCAACGGAACGGCGCAGCCCGCGACCGAGCCGCTCGTGGCCACGCTCAAGGGAACCGACCGCGACACCGGGCTGGATCTGGTCAAGCTTTCCGAGGCGGCGAAGTTCTTCCGCCCCATCGCGGATCGCATGATCAAGGACGGAACGATCTCCGTCAAGGCGCTGGGGGTGGATACCAACACGCTGCTGTATCAGGTGCCGGGCGGCATGCTCTCAAACCTGATCTCCCAGCTGAAAGAGGCTGGCAAGTCCGACAAGTACTACGAGGTGCTCGAAGAGGTGCCGCGCGTGCGCAAGGACTTCGGCTATCCGCCGCTGGTTACGCCTACGAGCCAGATCGTCGGCACGCAGGCCGTGCTCAACGTCATCAACGGCGAGCGCTACAAGGTCTTCACCAAGGAATCCAAGGCGCTGCTGCGCGGTGAATACGGCAGGCTGCCCGCACCCGTCAACGAAGAAGTGCGCCGCAAGGCAATCGGTGACGCGGAAGTCATCACCTGCCGCCCGGCAGATCTGCTTAAACCCGAACTTGAGCAGTACCGCGCGGAGATCAAGGATCACATCCGTCAGGATGAGGATGTGCTCAGCTATGCGCTCTTCCCGCAGGTGGCGCTCAAGTTCTTCGAGGCGCGCGAGGCCGCGGAGCGTAACGCTGCGCAGCCGCAGCAGGAAGACGGCGTGCGCACGCTGTACGTCGAAGACCTCAGCGCGTAACCCATGAGACATTTGCCGAACATCCTGTCCGGAATACGGCTGATTCTTGTCGGCGTTTTTGTGTCGCTCTTTGTGGCGGGCAGGTATCTGCCTGCCCTCTGCGTGTTCGTCTTTGCGTTCTTCACAGACGTGCTGGACGGGCAGATTGCCCGGGCAAACGGCTGGGTCTCCAACGTAGGCAAGCTGCTCGACCCGCTCGCCGACAAGCTCATGACGCTGGCCGCGCTGGTCTGCATCTATATCGGCAAGCATAAGCCGGCGTACCTGATCCTGTTTCTACTCATGGCGCTCAAGGAGCTGCTCATGGTGATCGGCGGGCTGTTTATGGCGAAGCGTAAAGTGGTCGCCATGGCGCAGTGGCCCGGGAAGCTCGCAACAGGGCTGTTCGCCGTCGGCGTGATGCTCTCGCTGCTCTCGTTCCTTTCGCTTCGCGTCGAGCCGTACAATCTCTATATCTTAGGGCTTGCAACGGCGATGTCCTACTTTGCGCTGATTTTCTATGCGGCGACACAGCTGCCGCATGCGTTTGGTAAAAAAGCGCGAAAAGGGGACGAAACGGACGCGTTGGCACAGGGCTGATGCGCCGATAAAACCAACACGGATCGACTGGATTTCCCAAGGCGGACATAACTGCCTTGGGAAATCTTCTGTTTTGAGAGTGGTGCGGCCGGGCCGGCGAAGAATGCCGCTTGGTTTCAGGCGCACCAAAGATTCCATTCGCTAAAACCAAAATGCAACCGTGGGTTGCGGCAATTCAAAGTTGCCTTGCTGGACAGACGGCCGCAGTCTCGTTAAACTGATGCCAGAGCAAAGAAGGAGGCGTCTATGACAACAGGCGAAAAAATCAGGGATCTGCGAAAAAGGCAGGGCCTGTCACAAGAGCAACTGGCAAACCTGGCGGGCCTATCCCGCCAGGCGGTGTCGCGCTGGGAGGCGGAAGACGCCGTCCCAGAGACGGCGATGATCATCCAGCTGAGCGAGATATTTCAGGTTACCACCGATTACCTGCTCAAGGATACCGAATCCGGGGCAGGCGCGAACGCCGGCTCCTCAGACGCGACAGGCGGACACGCGCATAACCGTGGCAACCGGCGGCTGTGGGTCGGGCTGGCGTGCGTCGCATTCACGGTCGTCATCCTGCTGATCCTCTTTTTTATGGGCCTGGCGAATCCGATCCTGCGAGTCGGCACGTTCGGTGAAATCGTGAACGTTTGGGATTGGGGATTCTGGACCTCGAATGAGATGGTACCTCTTGCGGGGGTATTGCTCGTCGTCTTCGTCGCCGGGCTCTATCAGCTGGGGAAATACTATTTTTGCGATTGGCAGCCAAAGGCGTAAAAAGAAACTGCAACCGCAACAAACAGAATGCGATGAAACCAAGCCAGCGATTGACGTTTCGGCTGGATTTGGTATGGTATAATGGTTGAAAACCACTGGGAGAACGATCGCCATGTATGAACTGCACCAGGTCTCAAAGCGCTGCTATTATATACAGAGTCCCGCGAAGATCGGCGTCATCCGGCTCGAGGGGGACGATGTTTGCCTCATCGACAGCGGAAACGACAAGGACGCCGGGCGCAAAGTGCGCCAGATTCTGGATGCAAACGGCTGGCGCCTGCGGGCGATCTACAATACGCACTCCAACGCAGACCATATCGGCGGCAACCGGTACCTGCAGACGCAGACGGGCTGCGATATCTTCGCGCCGGGAATCGAGCGCGATTTCACTCTTCACCCAATTCTGGAGCCGTCGCTGCTCTATGGCGGCTGCCCGCCGAAGGGGCTGCGGCACAAGTTTTTTCTGGCGCAGGAGAGCGAGGCGGACACGCTGACCGCCGAAGCGCTGCCCGCGGGCGTTGAAGCCATCCCGTTGCCGGGGCATTTTTTCGATATGGTTGGCTATCGCTGCGACGATGGCGCTGTGTTTCTTGCGGATTGCCTTGCCAGCCGCGAGACGCTGGAGAAATACCAGATCACCTTCCTTTATGATACCGCGGCTTATCTGCATACGCTGGAGACGATAAAGACGCTCGATGCGAGGGTCTTCATCCCGGCGCATGCGGAGGCGACGGAGGACATTTCGCCTCTTGCGCAGGCAAATATCGATAAGGTGCATGAGATCGCGGATCGGATCCTGCAGACCTGCGAAACGCCGGATGCGTTTGAGGAGATCCTCCAGCGGTTATTTGCCGCGTTCGGGCTGCGGATGAATCTCGACCAATATGTGCTCGTCGGCAGCACGGTCCGCTCCTACCTTGCGTGGCTAAGCGATTGCGGCCGGGCGGAGTACTTCTTTGAGGACGGCAGGATGCTATGGAAGGCAAATTAGCGACATGCCCACCCTTGCCGCAATGGACGCGGCAGGGAGATTCGTGATATGATTCTAGCCGGATGTGAACGGGGGAGTGATCGATATGGATGCGGCGGAGAAAGGCCGGCTGGCCAAACGAAATTTTGAACAAGGCTACAACTGCGCGCAGGCGGTGCTGCTTGCGTTCTGTGACGAGACCGGCCTGCCGCGCGAGCAGGCGGCGCGGCTTGCGTCTTCCTTCGGCGGCGGAATCGGCCGCATGCGCGAAGTCTGCGGCGCGGTCAGCGCCATGTGCATGATCGAAGGACTGCTCGAAGGATATAGCGATCCGCAGGCGAAGGACGAAAAAAGCGCGCTCTACGCGCGCGTGCGGTCGCTGGCGGAGCGCTTTGCGCAGCGCAATCACTCCATCCTCTGCCGCGATCTGCTGATCGACACGCAGACCACGCCCGGCGGAGAACCGGAGGAGCGCACGCGCGGCTACTATGAACGTCGCCCTTGCGGAAGCTACGTGGAAGACGCCGCGGTATTGATCGCCGAGGCGCTAGAGGGATAGACGAGTCCGCGGGAAGCGCCGCGGAGGGAGGGTTGCGTCATGCCGATCTTTGCGCAGGGCGTTACGAAAGATAAACTGACGATTCTCTACTACTTGCGTGCGTCCAAGGTGGACATCACGCGCGAGCAGCTTTATCGCGTCATGGTGGAAAACGATACGATGAGCTATTTCGATTTTCAGGCGTGTATGCACGAGCTGGAGGAGGATGCGTTTATCGCCGCCTTGCCAAAGGCGTTTGGCCAGGCCTACCGGCTCTCGGTGCGCGGGGCCGACGTGCTGGAACAGTTTGTCGAGAGCTTGCCCGTTTCTCTGCGTGAGCGGTTGGAGCGATACGCGCGCGAGCACCGGGAGGAGATGCTGCTGCAAACGCAGCTTGTGACGGATATGGAGGAGCTGCCATCCGGCGGGTACCTCGTGCATCTGCGGGCGATTGAGGAAAACGCCGCGGTGATGGAGCTGACGCTGCGCGTGGCAACGCGCGAAATGGCGCAGCGCATGCGCGCCAACTGGGGAAAAGAATCGGAAACGCTGTACGCGGCCCTTTTGACGACGCTGCTCAAGAGCGAAGGGGAAGCATAACGGGTAAAAAAAGAGCCGCGCGCGGCTCGTGACCCGCCGGCCGTGCCTATCGAGGGTTACCGACGGAAGATGTCTTTTAGGATGTCTTTGGGGTAAGGCAGCGCTTGCCGCACTTTTTTTTGATCGAATGCGGCAAGTGCTATGTCAAAGTCGGGCTTGCACGGGTAGATCATACAAAGCGGGGCAATCGCTTGCGGTTGACGGATCGTGCCGCCGGAAGGAAGCGGGGATGGGAAAAACGTGGATCATTTCCCGTTTCGCAGCTGGCCGCTGCGGACGGTCCGCTCGAGGTAGCCGCCGCGCTGCGACTTGATATCGGTCACGGTGACGACCGCGCCGTTGCAGTGTTCCTCCAAAATAGCGATCGCTTCCGGCAGGCGCTTGCGCTGCATGGTCATGATCAGCATGCTGCGGTCGTCGTCCCGGCCGTGGACATCCACGGTCGTCATGCCGAAGCCTTTCTCGCGCAGGCAGGCCTCGGCCTCCTTTGCGGAGGCGAGATCGGGCAGTACGACCTGCATCGAACTGAGCCCGAACGCCAGCAGCTCATCGAGCCAACTGCCGATGTAGTTTCCGCAGGCGAATGCGAGCGCGTAGACGATGCCCTTGAGGAAATCTTGCTTAAAACCAGTTAAAACGCTGCTGGCGATGACGAGCCAAAGCGTGATCTCTATGATGGCGATGAGCGAACCGATGGTGCGCTCTCCGCGGTTGATCAGCACGATGCGGAGCGTGCCAAAGGACACCTCCAGGATCTTTCCGAAGAAGATGAAGAGATAGACCCAGATCGTTGTACCTTTGGCGAATGTTTCCACCGCCTGCAAGAATTCATTCATGGCACAATCCCCTTTCAGCTTGCCGATTATACTGTGCCGGTGTTACGGTTGTCAACGAAAGCATTGTGAACCAACGTGACGCAAAAGCAAACCGGAGAAAAGCGTAAAAAACAGGATGGAAGCAATGGACAATCAAAAAACGGGCTACGGCGGCGGAGTCAACTGGAATCCCTGGCACGGCTG